>JAOAFP010000088.1 GCA_026416215.1 Negativicutes bacterium
TCCATACACAGGTCGATCCGGTTTCCCCGGATGGCCCCGCCGGTGTCAGCCGCCAGTGCATAGCCGTAGCCCGGGATGTAAAGCCTTGTCCCTAGAGGGATTACCGATGGGTCGACCGCAACAACCCCATAGGCAGCCGGCACCCCAGTGGCGGTTATTCCCCACCCGTCACCGTCGCCAGGCAGATAGGCCGTGGCCTTCATTGTCATGACCTGCCGGAATCGCTCGGTTCCCCGCGATGTCTGCACGGTATCGTTGGAGCCAATCAACACGATGGTCGGAACCGCCGGGGTAATCACCTGCTGGTCGAGAACCCTCTCGCTGGCCAGCCGGCCATCCTCGTAGGTCTGCTCCACCCGTACATGCCCCAGTCCGTCACTGCCTTCCTGCAGCACCTGTTGTTCGCCCAGTTCCAGCTCACTGTCTGCCCGGCGGATCACATCCCGGACGATCGGTTCGTCGCGTTCAACCACCCGCCGGCTCACCCCAACGACGGTGATACCCATGTTTGGCCTTAACCTGCTGTCTGGCCCCGGTGTCAGTTTCACCCCGTCGAGATCAAATCCCAGACTGGCCACCAATTCCCCTACCGTCGGCTTACCACTGGTCAAGGCCGTGGTCTGCCCCTGGTAGGTGACGGTCACCGGCACTGCCCGGTAGACGCTGATCACCGCATCTCTGGTTATCTTCCCCCCACTTATTCGATACTCATCCTGCGGTCCCAGCCTCACGTCGGCCTGTGCCAGAATCTGCTCGGGATCGTTGCTCAACGTGCGCAACTTGATCGTCTGACCATCCACCGCTACGTAGACGGTCTTGTCAGCCCAGACGAAACCGGTAGCCAACACCAGCACCACCATCAGCGCCGTGACGACCAGCGGCATCCATGCCACCGGACCGCCGGTGTTGAAATATTTGCTACCCAATGTCCCCCCCCTTTCCGGGTGAGGGCTATTCTATCACCGTTAAAAAAATAGTTCAAATGGCAATTTTATGAGCATAGCGACGAAAATATGTGTTTTTATGGTTATTTGCCTCTATTTGGCCTAACAAGCTGTACTTAGGTTAGTTTTGTCCTCGGGTGATGAACAGCTCTTCAAAATTATCCCACACCTGCTCAGCCAGGTCCTCTACCGGAACCCCCCTAATCTCTGCAACCTGCCTAGCCACTGCTGTCAGGTACGCCGGTTCATTCCGCCGGCCCCGCCAGGGTACGGGGGCCAGATAGGGACAGTCGGTTTCCCAGAGGAGCCGGCCGGACGGGATGGCTGCCACCACCTGCCGCAGCCGGCCGGCATTGGCGAAGGTCACCGGCCCGGCCACCGAAACGTAGTACCCCAGCCTGACAACTTCCTCCATCATCTCCCGGCTGCCCGAGAAGCAATGAAGCACACCCCGGACCTGCCCGGCGTATTCCCGCAGCACGGTCAGTGTGTCGGCGTGGGCCTCGCGATTGTGGATCACCACCGGCAGGCCGGTGACCGCTGCCAGTTCCATCTGTAGCCGGAACACTTCGATCTGAACCGGCCGGGGCGAAAAATCGTAGTGATAATCCAGCCCGATCTCACCAATCGCCACCACCCGGCCGTCCCTCGCCAAATCCGCCAGCTGCCTGTCATCATTCGCCGCAAATCCGGCCGCACCATGGGGATGAACCCCTACCGTCGCCCATACCCCGGGATAACGGCTGGCAACGGCCACCGCCGCCCGCGAGGATGGCAGATCGGCACCCACGCTGACAATGGCTTCGACACCGTTTGTTCTGGCCCGTTCGATAACCTGCGGCAAATCACTGGCCAGCCGCCGGTCGTCGAGGTGTGCGTGACTGTCCACCAGTTTCATTTGACCCGGCTGCCACTCGCTACCCGGTTGGCTGTCAGCACCTGCAATCGTCCCTCACCGTCTGACGCGGCCAGCAGCATCCCCTCCGACACCAGTCCACGCAGCTTGGCCGGCTTGAGGTTTGCCACCACCACCACCTGCTGCCCAACCAGTTCTTCCGGCCGGTAGTGCTGGGCGATGCCGGCCACAATCTGGCGAACCTGCCCGCCTATTTCCACCTCCAGCCGCAGCAGCCTGTCAGCCTTGGCCACCCTTTCCGCCTCCAGCACCCTGCCTACGCGCAAATCCAGTCTGGCAAAATCAGCAACGTCAATGAGGTCAGCTTGTCCAGTCTCACCCGGCTGTCCGGGGGCGTTCCCGTCCCGTGGCGGGAGCTGTTGCCCCCCCGCCTGCTCCCCGGCCGGTTCGTCCCCGGCCAGGGCTTTTTCCAGGTCAATCCGGGGGAACAGCTGCTCAGGATTGCCGATCCTGCTGCCCGGGCAAATCTCTCCCCAGATTTTGGCGTCGTCAAAGCCAATCTGGTCGATGGCATCGCCAATCCCCAGCTGGCGGTAGATTCTGGCCGCCGTTTCCGGCATGAACGGCTTGAGCAGGACGGCCACCACCCGCAGACTTTCGGCCAGATTGTACAGTACCGTGGTCAGCCGGTCCCGGTCGGATTCCCGCCTGGCCAGCGTCCAGGGCGCAGTTTCGTCGATATATTTGTTGCACCGCCGGATGAACTGCCAGAGACCGCGCAACGCCCCATTCAGATCATAGCTGTCCATGGCCCGGGCGTAGTCTTCGGCCGTGGTCACCGCCATATCGATAAGCTGGCGATCAAGGTCGCTCATTTCGGTCGGGCGGGCAATCAACCCGCCGTTGTACCGTCCGACCATGTTGAGGGTACGGTGCAGCAGATTGCCCAGATCATTGGACAAATCGGCGTTAATCCGCCGGATCAGGGCCGCCCGGGAAAACATTCCGTCCTGTCCTAGCTGGATGTCGTTGAGCAGGAAATAACGGACGGCATCAGCGCCGAACTCAGCGATCAGTGCCAGCGGGTCAACCACGTTGCCCTTTGATTTGGACATCTTGTCTCCGTCCATCACCAGCCAGCCGTGACCGTACACCGTCTGCGGCAGGGGCAAACCCAGGGCCATGAGAATAATCGGCCAGATTATGCAGTGAAACCTGGTGATTTCCTTGCCGACCAGGTGGAAATCAGCCGGCCAGAATTCCCGGTACAGCCGGTCATCATCCCGGGCATATCCCAGGGCGGAAATGTAATTGGTCAGGGCGTCCAGCCAGACGTAAATCACGTGCCGCTCATCGAACGGCACCGGAATTCCCCAGCTGAACGATGTGCGCGAGACGCATAGATCCTCCAGCCCCTGGCTGATGAAGCTGACCACTTCGTTGCGCCGGGTTTCCGGCAATATGAACTGCGGATTCCGGTTGATGTGATCGAGCAACGCTGCCTGGTAGCGGTTAAGGCGCAGAAAATAGGCCTCCTCGTCCACCATTTCCACTAGGCGGCCACAGTCAGGGCAATGCCCGTCGCTCAGCTGCCGCTCCAGCCAGAAGGTTTCACAGGGGGTGCAGTACAGGCCCCGGTAAGACCCCCTGTAAATGTCTCCCTGTTCAAACAACCGACGGAATACTGCCTGTACGGTCTGGCGGTGCCGCGGCTCGCTGGTCCGGATGAAATCGTCGTAAGAAATGTTTAGCCGCTGCCACAGCTCGCGGAATGATGCCACAATTCCGTCAACAAACTGCTGGGGGTGTTTGCCGGCCTCCGCGGCCCGGCGTTCTATTTTTTGTCCGTGCTCATCCGACCCGGTGAGGAAATACACCTTCCGGCCGCACAGCCGCTGGTAGCGGGCAATGGCGTCAGCCACCACCGTGCAGTAGGCGTGGCCGATATGCAGCCGGTCGCTGGGATAGTAAATCGGCGTGGTGATGTAAAAACTGTTTTTCATAATTACTCTCCTTATATCCGCGTGCAGCGGCTCCCGATAAATTGCCCGTCCCCGGGACCAGGCACTGTCCCAATTATAACTCCATGCCGCCGGCAAAAAAAGCGAGCTGCCGCTCTCAGCCGCACAGCCCGCCCGTCCCGGTCTGTCAGTGTTTTCTCTATTCCAGCAGCGCGTTGCGGTCAGCGTTGAGCTCAGTGTTGAGGGCCCGTGCTGCCGCCAGCACCGCCGCGAAATCAGGCGGGGGGGCAGCCGGGGCAGGTGGCGGCCCGGACGGGGACGGCTGACCGTCAGCCCCGGACTGCTGGCGCTCCCGCCGGGCTTCGCTCGACACCACCTGGATTTTTCCCTCCACCACCGACTGCAGTTCGGCAATCACACAATCCCGGTCGTTCAGTTCCTGCTGCAGGCGAACGTGCCGGCGGTGGATGGCATTGAGCACGTCGTTCAGGGTCTCGCTGACATCGGCCAGATCGTCGTGACCGCGGACCTGAATGCGCTGATTGTAATTGCGGGTGTAGAGCAGGGCCTGGACAAAGTCCTCCAGGGCCTGCCAACGTCGGCCAATATGCAGCCAGTGATAGCCGGCAAAAACCAGCCACAGCCCGACCACCATCGCTGCTGTCAGCCCTGCTGCCGCCAGCAGCAACCACCCCGGCAACACAAACTGGCTGATATCCACCCGCGAATGCAGCACAAACTCCGGACTGCCGTAAGCATCATCCAGCAGCCGGTACACATCAAGCCTGCCGCTATCATTTCTGCCCAGCACGGTCCGCCTGCCGTCGCGCAGCTTTTGTCTCACTTCTTCGGGAATAGCCGGATCGTCCACCGTATATAAATTGTTGACGGCTGCGTCGCCGGTGTCAAGGTTCAAACGGTTGGTGTCATCTATGTAACGCATAAAACACAGGCGGCCATTGCCCGGGGGCTCACCGCCGGTGTGCCGGATCTGGTCGGAGGCCAGCAGGATTATCGAGTGCTCCTTGCTGCGCAGCAGTCCGACCAGACTGTTTCCGCCTGCCACTGTCAGCCGGCTGCCGGCACCGAATAATTCGCGCAGGACGGCATCCGCCACCGGCACCGGCGTCCGCTCCCTGAGATCGGCCCCCCGCGCCAGCACCACCGCCCCGCCCTGATCAGTGTAAACCGCTGCATTGACCTGTAAAGTGATCAGTGTCGGATAGTTCATGGTGTCCCGGCGATACTCGGGGTTGCGGGTGGAAATAAAGTTGTAGGTGTCATTCCACCACGCCCAGTCGTGAACCGCGTCCAGCAGAAACCGCTCGTTTTTCCGCAGCTGGGCTTCCGCCCCGTCCATCTGGGTGACGGCAAACCGCTCGATCTGACGGTCAACCAGCAGATCAGCCAGCTTGTAGCCACCACCGATCACCACCGCTGCCATGACCGACAGCAAAATAAAAACGGTCAGATTGATCTTGCTTGCTATACGCATCAAATGCATCCTCGCTGCTCGCCTTGCTGGGGTGATCATTCGCCGTCATTGACAAAACACCTGCCAGCAACTGAAAAACAGCTGTCAAAAACTGACAGCCGTTCAGAAAAACAAATCGCGGCGGCCCCGTTCAATCTTTCTAAGTTCGGCTTCAACCTGTTCCCTTAGCCGATCATCGCCGATGGCCGCCAGATTTTCGGCAATTGCCTGTTCACCGGCCTGCCGAAGGTTGTCGTCACCATAGTCGAGCAGGTATTCCTTAAGGGTCAGCAGGGCATTGGGCTGGCAGACACTGGCGATCTCCCCGCTTTTGGCCAGCTGCATAAACCGGTCGCCAGTCCGGCCGGCCCGGTAGCAGGCCGTACAGAACGAAGGCAGCCATCCCTGTCGGCAGAGACTGAGCAGAATCTCGCCGGGATCGCGGTTGTCCTCCACGCAAAACTGCTGAACCGGATCGTGCCCGGCATCACGGCGGCTGTACCCGCCCACCCCAGTGCACGAACCGGCCGATATCTGCGACACGCCGTGCCGCAGCAGCCGATCTCTCATCGCCGCCGTCTCACGGGTGGACAGAATAATCCCGGTATACGGGACTGCCAGCCGCAGCAGGGCCGTCAAATAGACAAAGTCATCGTCACTGACCGCCCATTCCTGCCAATCCCGATCCTGGCCGGCAGCTGGCCTGATCCGGGGCACGGATATGGTATGAGGGCCGACCCCGAAGTCCCGTTCCAGCTGCCGAGCATGACGGAGTAAAGCTACCAGTTCGAACCGCCAGTCGTACAGACCAAACAGCACTCCAAATCCTACATCATCTATCCCGGCCGTCATCGCCCGGTGGTGGGCGGTGGTGTGCCAGTCGTAGTCGCGCTTGGGGCCGTGCCGGTGAACAGCAGCGTAGGTGGGGCGGTGGTAGGTTTCCTGAAACAGTATGTAGGTTCCGATCCCCGCAGCCCTAAGCTGCCGGTAGTGGTCGACAGTAGTGGCGGCAACATTGACGTTGCAACGGCGAATATCCCCGCCGGCCGCCGACTTTTCCTCATAGATCACCCTCAGGCAATCCAAAATCTGTCTCTTATACACAT
>JAOAFP010000089.1 GCA_026416215.1 Negativicutes bacterium
AAACGAAGTGTTGCGGCACACGGTTTCGATCCTCGTCCAAAATCAGCCCGGGGTGCTGGTGAGGGTGGCCAGCATGTTCTCCCGGCGGGGATTCAACATTGACAGTCTGGCAGTGGGTGTGACTGAAGACACCGACTACTCGCGGATAACGGCGGTAGTGCCCGGCAGTGACGCCGTGGTCGGGCAGGTGGTAAAGCAGCTGGCCAAGCTTTACGAAGTGCGGGCAGTGCAGGTTTTACCGGCAGACAGCAGCGTGACCAGGGGGTTGTGCCTGTTCAAGGTGGATGCGCCGGTTGAAAAAAGGGTAGAAATCATCAAGCTGGCTGAAGTGTTCCGGGCCAGGGTGGCTGACGTGTCGGAAAAGGCGCTGATCTTTGAAATCACTGGCGATGACGGAAAAATAGCCGCTTTTGAGGAAATGATGCGCCCGTACGGGATCATTGAGATGGCCCGTACCGGTGTAATCGGACTGGTCCGCGGCAGTGACACAATATACAATTATCGGGAGGCAATCGGGGAACATGGCGAAAATCTTCTATGAAACGGACGCAAACTGGGATCTGATTCGCAGGAAAAAAGTGGCGGTTATAGGCTATGGCAGTCAGGGGCACGCCCATGCCCTGAACCTGCGCGATAGCGGAGTGGACGTGATTGTCGGCCTTTATGCGGGTAGCCGTTCATGGGCGGCAGCCGAGAACGACGGGTTGCCGGTGGCCGAGGTGAGCTCGGCAGTGCGGGTGGCCGATGTGGTGATGATTCTGCTGCCTGATGATCGGCAGGCCTCGGTTTACCACCGGGAAATCGCCCCCCACCTGCGGACGGGAATGGCCCTGGCTTTCGCCCACGGTTTCAATGTCCACTACGGGCAGATAATACCGCCGGACTTTGTCGATGTGTTCATGGTCGCCCCCAAGGGGCCTGGGCATCTGGTGCGGCGGGTGTACTGCGAAGGCAGAGGCGTGCCCTGCCTGATGGCTGTATGGCATGACGCCAGCGGCCGGGCCGGCGAACTGGCTTTAGCCTACGCGGCGGCCATTGGTGGTGCCCGGGCCGGGGTAATCGAGACCAGTTTTTGCGAAGAAACCGAAACCGACCTGTTTGGTGAACAGGCGGTGCTGTGCGGAGGGGCAGCCGCCCTGGTTAAGGCCGGGTTTGAAACCCTGGTCGAGGCCGGATACCAGCCGGAAATTGCCTACTTCGAATGTCTGCACGAACTCAAGCTGATTGTCGACCTGATGTACGAGGGCGGTTTGGCGGCTATGCGGCACTCAATCAGCGACACCGCCGAATACGGCGACTATTCGCGCGGACCGCGGGTGGTGACCGAAGCCACCAAACAGGAAATGAGAAAAATCCTCGGCGAAATTCAGGACGGCAGGTTTGCCCGCGAGTGGATCCTGGAAAATCAGGCCAACCGGCCTTACTTCCGGGCGATGCAGCGACTGGAGGCCCAGCACCCGATTGAGAGGGTAGGGGCAGAACTGCGGAAAATGATGGCCTGGCTCAACAAGTCAGGATAAACGGCCGGGCTGCAACAAGGAGAATTAATATTATGGAACCAACAAGGCGGATAAAGATATTCGACACTACTCTGCGCGACGGCGAACAAACCCCCGGGGTATGTCTGGAAGCGGGGGAAAAATTTGAAATAGCTCAGATGCTGGCTAAACTAAGGGTTGACGTGATTGAAGCCGGTTTTCCGGTGGCGTCGCCCGGTGATTTCACCGCCGTGGCTCAGATCGCTGCCGGTATCAGGGGAGTTGGCGTGGCAGCCCTGGCCCGGGCCAACCAAAAAGATATCGACATCGCCTGGCAGGCACTGAAAACTGCTGAAAGTCCGCGTATTCACACTTTTCTGGCCACTAGCGACATCCATCTGCAGTATAAGCTGAAAATGAGCCGGGAACAGGCGCTGGAAACAGCCACCGAAGCGGTGCGGTACGCAAAAAAATTCTGCTCCGACGTCGAGTTTTCGGCCGAGGACGCCTCCCGTTCTGACTGGGACTACCTGGCCGAGGTTTACAGCGCGGTGATCGCCGCTGGCGCCACGGTAATCAACGTACCGGACACAGTGGGTTACAGCACCCCTGATGAATTTGGCAGCCTGATCAGATATCTGGCTGAACGGTTGCCGGGCGGAGCCGATATCAGCGTTCACTGCCACAACGACCTGGGAATGGCGGTGGCCAACAGCCTGGCGGCGATCGTCAACGGGGCCGGCCAGGTTGAAACCACCATTAATGGGCTCGGCGAGCGGGCGGGTAATGCCGCAATGGAAGAACTGGTTATGGCTCTGCTTACCCGGCGTGAACATTACAGGGCCTGCACCAGCGTCGAGACCAGGCACATCTACCGGGCGTCAAAACTGGTAAGCACCCTGACCGGCGTCACCGTCCAGCCAAACAAAGCAGTAGTCGGTGAAAATGCTTTCGCCCATGAGTCAGGCATTCACCAGCACGGGGTGCTGAGCAACCGGATAACCTACGAAATAATGAATCCCGAAACCATCGGCATCAGCCGCAGCAACATAGTGCTGGGCAAACACTCGGGACGTCACGCCTTCGAGGAACGGCTGAAACAGCTGGGGTACGATCTCAGCCCGGAGGCCATAAATTTGTTGTTCGTAAAGTTCAAGGAGCTGGCTGACCGCAAGAAGACCGTGTTTGACAAGGACATCGAGGCTCTGGTGGCTGACAAGCCGGAAATCAGGCCGGAATGGTACCGGCTGGCCTTCCATCAGGTATTGAGCGGATCGCAGACCGTTCCCACTGCCACCGTCCGGCTGGACACCAGCGGAGAATCTCTTGAGGAGGCGGCCTGTGGCGACGGACCGGTCGATGCGGTTTTCAAGGCTATTGAAAAGGCGATTGGGTTTACCGTGAATCTTAAGGATTACAACATCCGGGCCGTGACCTCGGGCGAGGATGCCCTGGGGGAGGCCACTGTCTGGATCGAACGCGACGGTAAAACCTTCAGCGGCCGCGGCCTGAGCACTGACGTCGTCGAAGCCAGTGCCCGGGCGTTCATCAGCGCCGTGAACAAAATGCTGGCCGTATGCGGACACCCGTCGTCGGGCACCTATGATGCCCCGGGACGGCTTTCCCCTCAGCCGTACTGACGCTAAGGTGAACGCCGTGTCTATGACCATCAGTGAGAAAATTATCGCCAGTCATGCCGGACTTGACCGGGTTATTCCCGGACAGTTGGTCGAGTGCAGTGTTGACCTGGTATTGGGCAATGACATAACCACCCCCCCGGCCATAGTCGAATTTGAGAAAATCGGCCTGCCGGTGTTTGATCGGGAAAAAATTGCCCTGGTGCCCGATCACTTTACCCCCAACAAAGACATAAAATCAGCCGAGCTGGCCAGAATGGTCCGCGATTTTGCCGCCAAGCACCGTATCAAACATTATTTTGAGATTGGTGAAATGGGAATAGAGCATGTCCTGCTGCCGGAAAAGGGACTGGTAGGTCCGGGGCAACTGGTGATCGGTGCCGATTCCCATACCTGCACCTACGGTGCCCTCAACGCCTTTGCCACCGGGGTGGGTTCCACCGATATGGCGGCCGCTATGGCCACCGGCCGGACCTGGTTCAAGGTTCCGTCATCGGTGAAAGTGATACTGACCGGCAGTCTGCCCCGCTGGGTGGGTGGCAAGGACGTTATCCTTCACCTAATCGGGCAGATCGGTGTAGACGGCGCTCTCTACCAGGCCCTTGAGTTTGCCGGCGGCGGTGTGTCCGCCCTGACCATGGCTGACCGGCTGACCGTCGCCAACATGGCCATTGAGGCTGGAGCCAAAAACGGGATTTTTCCTTACGACCAACGCACTGCCGATTTTTACTCCGGCAAGCCGGCGGCTGATTTTCAGCCCTGTCAGCCTGATCCCGGGGCGGATTACGCCCGGGAGATAACCATTGATCTTAGCCGTCTGGAGCCGCTGGTTGCCCGCCCCCATTTACCGGAAAACGTCGTGCCGGTCAGCCAGCTGCCCGATATCGCCATCGATCAAGTGGTAATCGGGTCTTGCACCAACGGCCGGCTCGAGGATCTGGCAGTGGCTGCCGACATTCTGGCCGGTGGCCGGGTAAGGCCCGGTGTCCGGCTTATTGTCATTCCCGGCAGTCAGCAGGTTTATCTGGACGCCCTTGAACGGGGCTATATAAAAACCTTTATCGAAGCCGGGGCGGTGGTCAGCACTCCAACCTGCGGTCCCTGCCTGGGCGGACATATGGGAATTCTCGCTGCCGGTGAGCGGGCGGTGGCTACCACCAACCGCAACTTCCGCGGCCGGATGGGTCACGTTGACAGCGAAGTGTATCTTGCTGGTCCGGCAGTGGCGGCGGCCAGTGCCCGACTGGGCAAAATATCATCTCCCGGGGAGCTGGGGCTATGATTATCAAGGGAAAAGTCTGGCGATACGGGGACAACGTCGACACCGACGTAATCATCCCTGCCCGCTATCTCAACATAACCGATATCAGGCAACTGGCCAGCCATTGCCTCGAAGACCTTGATCCCGGTTTTACCGGAAAAGTAAGTCCCGGCGACATCATCGTCGCCGGGACCAATTTCGGCTGCGGCTCATCGCGCGAGCACGCGCCGGCAGTGATCAAACAGGCGGGCGTTGCCTGTGTGGTAGCTGCCTCATTTGCCCGGATATTTTACCGCAACGCCATTAATATCGGCCTGCCGGTGCTGGAAGTGGGCGAGGCCGTTTCCCGGCTGACCGAGGGCGACGTTATTGAGATCGATGCTGGTCGGGGCCAGATCGTCAACCTCAGCCGGGGTCAGACCATAAGTGCCCGGCCGTTGCCCCAATTCGTCGCTGAGATAGCGGCCTGCGGCGGCTTGATCAACTACGTGCGGGAGCGGTATCGTAATGGAGTATAAAATCGCAGTCATACCAGGCGACGGGGTGGGAGCGGAGGTTACCGAAGCCGCCCAACGGCTGCTGTCGGCGGCTGCTGCCAGGACAGGGGCGAAATTTCAGTTTACCGAAAAACCGGCAGGCGGGGTGGCACTCGATGCTTTCGGCTGTCCACTGCCCAGTGACACAGTTGACGCCTGCCATCACGCCCAGGCGGTGCTACTGGGAGCGGTGGGAGGACCGAAATGGGATAACGTTGAGCCGGCTCTCCGAGCGGAAAAGGCCATACTCGGCCTCCGCCAGGCCCTGGGGCTGTATGCCAATCTGCGGCCTGTCCGGGACTGGCCGGCCATCCGCCAGTGTTCACCACTTAAACCCGACCGGATTGAAGGGGTAGACATCCTGCTGATTCGCGAACTGACCGGCGGAATATATTTTGGGCGACGCTGCGAGTCGGAACTGTCCGGCGATGGATGTGAACAAGCCTGGGATACAGAGCTTTACCGTCGCGACGAAATAGAACGGGTCGTCGATTTTGCGATCAAGGCTGCCCGGATTCGCCGCAGCCGGGTGACATCGGTTGACAAGGCCAATGTGCTGGCTTCCTCCCGCCTCTGGCGGAGGGTGGCCGACCGGATGCTGTCCGGCCAGCCCGGCATCGAGTACAACCATCTCTACGTCGACAACTGCGCCATGCAGCTTATACTCAACCCCCGACAGTTTGACGTGATAGTTACCAGCAACCTGTTTGGCGATATCCTGAGTGACGAGGCGGCGGTACTGGCCGGATCGATCGGCATGTTGCCCTCGGCCAGCATGGGCACGGTGGGCGGCGGTCTCTATGAACCGGTTCATGGCTCGGCTCCTGACATCGCCGGCCGCGGGGTGGTTAACCCGATAGGCGCGGTGCTGTCAGCATCGATGTTGGCCCGTTACGCCCTCAACAACTCCGTGATTGCCGATGCTATCGAGCGGGCGGTGGACAAAGCCCTGGACGAAGGATACCGGACTGCCGACATCAGCCACCCGGGCTGTGTGCCGGTATCGACCGGACAGATGACAGACGCGATCATCGCCCGGCTGGCACTGTAATACATTACACCTTGTGGTCGGCCGGTCATCCGGGGAATTTTGCCCTGGATTCCGCCGGCGGGGCGGTATTTGCCTGCCCGGCCCGACAGGAAAGAGGACGCCATAATGATTATGACTGGTGCACAGGCAATCATTGCCTGTCTTAAAGAACAGGGAGTGGATGTCGTGTTTGGCTACCCCGGTGGACAGAACCTGCCTCTTTACGACGCCATATACGACGCTCCGCTCCGCCATGTGCTCACCGCCCACGAACAGGGGGCAGTTCATGCCGCCGACGGTTATGCCCGGGCCACCGGTAAACCGGGCGTCTGCTTCACCATCACCGGGCCGGGTCTGCTCAACATCCTGACGCCGCTGGGC
>JAOAFP010000090.1 GCA_026416215.1 Negativicutes bacterium
AAATGGCACCACCGACTGGACGGTCATAATCGCAATGCTGACTAGCGGCGCCCAGTGACCGTAGCCGGCGATGAACAGGCGGAGACTGTCATAGTCCCTTTCCCACAGCAGCCGACAGCCGTGCACAACCACCTGTCGCCAGGAGTCATTGACAGCAACTGCCGCGGTCACAACCGCCAGGATCAGGATTTTGGCCGACCAGCCCGCCATCGGCACATCACTGTTCCGGCCGGGTTTCCGCCGTAAATCCCGGTCCGGGCTCCGGTTACAAAAACAGCCGGCTGTCCGCCGGCTGTCTGGTTAGCCTTGTCGACTGGGTCCACGATTACGGATGTTCAGCCAGTCGGGAAGTTTCAGTCCGCTGTCATCCCCGCCGTCGCGTATGACTTCCCTGGCGGTTGACGGGGAAAAACTGAAGGTTGGAACAGGGGCGGTACGGCTGCTGAGATTGCCGAGGTCAAGCTTTGGCAGGCCGCCGGCCTGATTGTCCAGTCCGGCAGCAATCACCGTGACGTATACTGTTTCCTCTTCGACGTTCTCGTTGATCGCCGCTCCGAGGATGATCACGGCGTCCTCGGCGGCAGCACTGGTGATTACCGCTGCCGCTTCGTTGATCTCGTGCAGGCCGAGGTCGTGGTTGCCGGTGAAATTGATCAGCAGTCCTTTGGCCCCCTTGATGGTGTGCTCGAGCAGCGGGCTCTTGATAGCCTTTTCGGCAGCACTGATCGCCCGGTTTTCCCCTTTGCCCCGGCCGATTCCCATAATCGCCGTGCCGGAGTTACTCAGTATGGTCTTGACATCGGCAAAATCGACATTGATCAGGTCGCCGGGATGGTTGATTATGTCGGTTATGCCCTGCACTCCCTGCCGCAGTATGTCGTCGGCCAGCCGGAAGGCATCCTTCATCGAGGCATTTTTCTCCATTACCTGCAACAGCTTTTCGTTAGGTATGGTGATCAGGGCGTCGACATTTTCCATCAGCCGCCTGATTCCTTCCTCCGCCTGCTGCGACCGCTTGCGCCCCTCAATTTCAAACGGCTTGGTAACCACTCCCACGGTCAGTGCCCCATTGTCCCGGGCACAACCGGCCACCACCGGCGCCGCCCCAGTGCCGGTGCCGCCGCCCATACCGCAGGTGACAAACACCATGTCGGCATTGCCGATCGCCCGGATAATCTGCTCGCGGCACTCTTGGGCCGCCTTTTCGCCGATTTCCGGGTTGGCCCCCGCACCCTGACCATTGGTCAGCTTTTCGCCGATCTGAATTGTATTTTCCGCCTTCGACCGCCGCAACACCTGGACATCGGTGTTCATGGCAATGAATTCCACTCCCTGGACGTTGGCCTCAATCATCCGGTTAATGGCGTTGTTGCCGCCGCCGCCGATGCCTATTACCTTGATATTGGCCACCGGCTTACCATCCAAAGCTATTTCCAGCACAAGAACCTACCCCCAAACCTTATGTTCGCTTCTTGGTTTTATTCGCGATAATTTCGCCGATTCCTGCCGGCGATCATTTTTTTAGAAAATGGTGGCGGATGACGGCCAGATTGTTAAAAATCCTCAGGCCGAAAGCCAACAGGGCCACATAGTACAGGTCGATGCCGATCCGTTCGCCGATGTACACCAGGACAGCGGCCATCAGGGCATTGGTAAAAAAGCCGCTGATGAAAACGAGATTGTTGAAGTTGTGCAGCAGGCCGGCCCGCAAACCGCCAAAAACGGTGTCAAGACATGCTAAAACCGCCACCGACATGTATTTTGCATATTCCATCGGTACGCTTACCGGCCAGTAAATACCGACCGCCAGGCCTACCATCACCCCCAGCACCGCCCAGATCATCGGCTGTCCTCCCCCACCACCTGAGAGTGGTTAAACCGCCAGGCCCCTCTGAAAGCTGGTATTTCGATATTATCGGACGGGGTGACGTTGACCTCAATCCCCCAGACCGCCAACGAGTCGGCAATTCCTCCCCGCATTTTCACCGCACTCTCCAAAGTCTTCTTGTCGCCTATCGCCCTGATTTCAAACGGGGGGGCGTAACGGCTGCCGTTGACCACCAGAGTTGGGCCGGCACAACGCACCTCGGTCTGGGCGACTATCCGCTGGTCGTTGATCGCTATTGCCTCAGCTCCGGCCGCCCACAGTTCATTGATAATCCGGAGGATGTCATCGTCGTGGACCACGAACAGGTTGGAATTTTCACCGGGCTTGGCCGGTCGCTTGCTGTCATCGATGGTCAGGGTTATTCCCGGCCCCCGCAGACGGGTGAGGCCGGCGTCGCGCATGGCGTTCTGCAGTTCAACCTGCATTGCCTCCTCGCCCGATTTTTCGCGGAGATCCCTGATCTGCTGCAGCAGGCTGTCCCGTTCCTTTTCGGTTTCCTGCAAGCGGGCGGCCAGATTTTCCGTCCGCTGCAGGGCCAGCGTGGCCTTTACGTCCTGGGTGGTGTGAAACTGGGTGGCCAGCATAAACCCCAGTACCGCGCACACCAGGGCAATGGCGTACTTGCCCTGCCTTATATTGATTTTTTTCACCCTGTCGTCTCCCTGTCAGTGCTTGCCGCTGTTCGCGGCCGCCGCCGGTAGTTTGATCACCGGGGTGGCATACTGTATGTCAATGTATTCGGGCTTTATGCCGTTTTTTTTCAGGTCCTGCAGAATCTGCCCGAGCACCTGGGCCTTTTCCGGTAGACGGTCACTGCCGCCTATCCGGACCGGTACCGAGTCGACCGTCAGGGCTGATATCCTGCCGTTTTCGTTCAGGTGAACCTCAGCCAGGGCCAGGCGGCTGTTATCGTCCAGATCGGCCAGGAACCGGAGTACGGGCACGAGTTCCGGCAGGTCGCAGCGGTCGCCGATATACTGCCAGTCCCCTCTGATCCCGGTCAGCACCGGCAGGTGAACGTTGCGTAAGCTGTCGCTGACCGCCATCACCACCCCTTTGCTGTCGAGCAGGGCATAACCGTACTCGATGGCCAGATAGCCCACCGGCACCCGTTCGGCCAGCTCAATCCGGACAGTCAGGGGCCATTCCCGCCGGACCGCCACCGCTTCCACCCGCGGATCCTGGCTGAGCCGCCGCTCGACCTCAGCCACCGAAAACGACAGGACGTTGACCGGTTGACCAATACCGGCAATCCGGGTGATTTCATCAATCGGTATCAGCTTGTCACCGGTGACAAGCAGCTGACCGAGCGGCCAGCCGCCAATCCGCACCGCCGCCACCGCCGCTACCGCCAGCACCAGCCCCAGCAGTATCAGCCGGACCAGCCGGCGTCGCAGCCGCCGCCGCCTGACCTTCCGTTCGCGCAGTCGCTCGGTCAGCCGCTGCTGCTTCATCATTAACCACGGCCGGCGGCCCGGCTGGCAGCCAGCATCTCACCAACCTGATAGATATTGCCCGCCCCGATGGTCATCACCAGATCGCCGCCGGCCAGCAACGGAGCTATCCTGACCGGCAGTTCCCGCCAGTCCGGCTCGTAAATCACCGGCTGGCCGTACCTAGCCACCTCATCAGCCAGCCGCCGGCCGTCAATCCCATCGATCGGAGCTTCACCGGCCGGATAGACGTCGGTCAGCACCACCAGATCAGCAGCCGCAAAACAGCGGGCAAATTCATCCAGCAGGTGGTAGGTACGGGTATAGCGGTGAGGCTGAAACACGCAGATCAACCGCCGGGGCCTGACTTCGGTCGCCGCCTGAAGGGCGGCGGCGATTTCGGTGGGATGATGGGCGTAGTCGTCGACAATCCAGAGCCTGTCATCCCGGTATCTGGTCTCAAACCGGCGCCTGACCCCGCGGTATCCGGCCAACGCCGCCACAGCTGGCCCGGCCGGGAAGCCGAGGGCCAGAACCGTGGCCAGGGCAGCCAAACCGTTGAGGACATTGTGCCGCCCCGGTACCTGCAGACTGATCGTCGGCAACCGTTCTCCCTGCCACCGGCAGTCGAACAGGCTGTGCCCGGCTTCACAGCGGAGGTTGTCGGCCCTGAGTCCGGCCGGTCCACCAATGTCGAAGCTTATCTTCTGCCCCCGGCAGCCGGCTACCAGCTGCTGCAGCCGCTTGTCGCCACCCCAGTACACCAGCCGGCCGTGGTCGGTAAGCTTGGCGGCAAAGCTGGCAAACGCCCGTTCGATATCGGCCAGCGAACCGTAAAAGTCGAGGTGATCGGCTTCAATGTTGGTGAGCACTGCGTGCCGGACCGGCAGGTTGAGAAACGAGCCGTCGCTTTCATCAGCTTCGGCCACAAACCACTCGCCCCCGCCCCCCCGACCGCTGTCACCGGTGTTGGCCATTTCTGAGCCGACCATATAGCCTGGGTCTGCCCCCAGGGCAGTCAACAGCCAGGCGATCATAGCCGTAGTGGTGGTTTTGCCGTGAGCTCCGGCCACAGCGATCGGCTGCCGGCAGCCAGCCATAACTTCGGCCAGCAGCTGCGAGCGGTGCCGGATCGGCAGGCCAGCGGCCACGGCCGCCCGGTACTCGGGATTATCCGGTTTTATGGCTGTGGACACCACCACTTTGCCGACGGCGGTGGTTATGTTGTCCGACCGGTGGCCGATAAAAATCCGGGCCCCGGCCGCGGCCAGCCGCTGGCAAGCCGGGCTGTCCTTGGCATCAGAGCCGCTGACCGAACAGCCGCGCTGAAGCAAAATGGCAGCCAGCGGGCTCATCCCCGCTCCGCCCACGCCGATGAAGTGGGTGTATTTTTGCGTATCTTCAGCGATGTTTTCCACCGTCGTCATTCTCCATCATCCGCCAGACCAGCCCGGCTACTTCGTCCGCCGCCTGCGGCCGGGCCAGCTGTCCGGCCTGGCCGGACATTACCTTCCGGAGTCCAGGATTGGCCAGCAACCGTCGCAGTGCCTGCCAGAGCCGGTCACCGGTCAGTTTTTTTCCATCCAGCACCACCGCCGCGTCAGCCGTCGCAAACACCTGAGCGTTGAATTTCTGGTGATTGCCGGCGGCAAACGGGTAAGGGATCAGGATGGCCGGAATACGGTTGGCGGCAAACTCAGCCAGGGCCATCGCCCCGGCCCGGCTGACCACCAAATCGGTCACCGCCAGTAGTTCCGCCATTTCCTGGCAGTAAGGCCGAATCCGAAGATTGTCCGGCAGCCTGAGCGGCATTTTTTCCATTACATCCTGATACTGGCCGTGACCGGTCAGCCACACCCACTGACTGTCCGGCCAGGCCGCGCACTGCGGCCATATTGCCAGCATCGCCCGGTTGATCGACTCTGCCCCGCGGCTGCCGCCGGTTATGACCACTGTTGTCCGTCCCCCAACCAGCCCCAGCCGGTGATAAAGCCCGTCCGTCCGCTCTACCGGCCGGGGCCGGTAGAGCGGATTGCCGGTGAAGCGAATACGGGGGCGGACGGCCGCCGGAAAGTAAAGGCCGGCCTCATTATAGCCGACCGCCACCTGTTTGGCAAAACGCGACAGGCAGCGATTGGTCAGCCCGGGATAGGCATTTTGTTCCTGCAGCAAAATCGGCCGTCCCGCCATGGCCGCGGCAATCAGCAGCGGGGCACAGACAAAGCCGCCCGTTCCCACCACCGCCTGCGGCCGGAAACGGGCAATCAGCTGCCGGCAGTTATTGACGGCAGCCAGCAGTTCGGTCACAGCCAGCAGGTTTTTCCAGCTCAGCCGCCGATCCAGGCCGCGAACCCGGAGAGCAAAAAATTCCAGTCCGGCTGCGGCCACGATTTCCCTTTCCAGGCCGTTCTGACTACCGACGTAGGCCACGGTCAGCGACCGGCCGCGACCGGCCGCCAGCTCTTGCAAACTGTCGGCAATGGCCAGCGCCGGATAAATGTGTCCACCAGTGCCGCCGCCGCTAATCAGCACCCGGTATTCGCCGTTCACAGCCTTTCACCGCTGACGGCCACCAGCTGCTTGAAATGCCGGCCCCGCTGCTCAAAGTTGTCATACTGATCGTAGCTGGCACAGGCCGGGGACAGCAAAATCACCGACGCCCCGGCGACAGACCCGGCCTCAGCCACCGCCGCCGGCAGGTCGGCCACCACCGATACCTTCCTGACCCCGGCGGCAGCCGCCGCTACCGCAAACCGGTCGGCTGCCTGTCCGTAAAAAATTGCCTGGACTACTTTTC
>JAOAFP010000091.1 GCA_026416215.1 Negativicutes bacterium
ATGTGTATAAGAGACAGCCCTACGACCTGGCCGGCTACCCCCGGGGAGCAACGGCGATTTGCACCTACGAATACACCCCCCTCACCACTGCCAGCCTCTGGCGGTCGCTGGACGAGGGCTTCGTCTGGACGGGGCAGCTGCCGGTAACGGTAAAGCGCTGAAAAGCAAAAAGCTATGACTGACAAACTGGACTGCAAAATAGTTGACTGCCACTGCCACATCCTGCCCGGTATCGACGACGGCCCGCCCGATCGCGAAACCTCGCTGCAAATGCTGCGGCAGGCAGAACAAACGGGCACAAGCATCATTATCGCCACCCCCCATTACATGAAGGGGGTGTGGGAGCCGGCCTGGCCGGATATCTGTCGGCGGGTGGAAGAGCTGCAGGAGGTGGCTTCGCAACAGGGCCTCGCCGTGCAGATCCTCCCCGGCTGCGAAGTCTATGCCGATATGGCCTTTCTCGACCATCTCGGCCACAGCCCGCCGCCGGCCTACTGTTTGGCCGGCAGCAGCTACATGCTGGTCGAATTTCCCGTGACCGGCCTGCCGCGCTACAGCGAGGACTTTCTGTTCCGCCTCCAGACCCGGGGGATAAGGCCGGTGATCGCCCACGTTGAACGCTACCCCGAGTTGTACCGCGACCCGAGTCTCATCGCGCAGTGGTGCCAGCGGGGTATGTTTTTCCAGCTGAACGTCAACAGCCTGACTGGCCTGTTCGGCCCCGACACCGTCAAAGTGGCTGCCCGACTGTTCGAGGGTGGACACTGCCACATCCTCGCCTCCGATGCCCACAGCTCCCGTGGCCGCAACCCCGACCTCGGCGGTCTGCTCAAACGGCTGCCCGAACGCTGGCGGCCGGCGCTGACAGTGCTGCTGGCCAACGGATCTGCCCTGCTGAACGACCAGCCGCTCCAGTCCGCGCCGGCGGTTATGCCGGCGAAACGCCGCTGGTTTGGCTGGTTGGGACGGTGAGGTGTCTCCTGCAAATGTCAAGGAACAAAACCTAGCCAGCCTGAGTGCCGGTCTATGCCGGCGGTACAGCTGACCGGGGCATGGTTGATCGTGCCGGCGGGGGAAACTTGCCTGATCCGCTAATTTCGGTTATAATCCCCGGGGAGTTTGTCGGTTGCCGGCCTGACGGGAAATACAGTTGCCGGCCGGAGGCTGCCGGCCGGGTTTGATGTACCGTCATTGCCGGGGAGCTTGTCGGACCGGAATAGCGTATTTTTGAGGTATGTTTTAGGTCTGCCAAAGGGGGAGTAAATATGCCGTTGATGAAAAAAAGCTTTACGGCGGCGGTGCTTGCCGTCGTGCTGTTGCAGGCGGCCCTGCCGGTGTATGGTCTTCAGCTGAGCCGGGAGGATTATGTGGTCGCACCGGGCGACGTGCTGGCGATATCGGTGGCCGGGTTGAATTCGGCCGGCGGTTACAGCAATGTTATGACCGCCAACTATGGGGACATAAGCGATAAGACTCTGGCCATGGGCTCAGGCAGCAACGGAATTATGGTCAGACCGGACGGGAAAATCGAGTTTCCCCTTATCGGCGAAGTGACGGTGAGCGGCCTTACGGTAGTCCAGGCAAACGCGCTGATAACCGAAAAATTGAAGGTTTACATCCGTCAGCCCCGGGTTACTGTAAATGTGGTGCAGTACCACACCACCCGCGTCTACGTGCTGGGGCAGGTTGTGAAGCCGGGTTTGTATGAACTGAGCGGAACCCATACCCTCCTCGACGCCATCGGCGTTGCCGGCGGTTACACCCCCAACGCGGCCAAGCGGGAGGTCTTCGTGCTCAACCGCAATCGGCTGAACGAACAGCCCAAGAAATATAACCTGCTGGCGCTGCTGGAGAAAGGCGACATGTCGCAAAATTGCGAGCTTCAGGACAACGACGTGGTGTACCTCAGCGACAACGGGCGCTTGAGCCTGGCCAGCGATATTCTGCCGTTCCTGAATGCCATATACATTATCGATCAGTTTGCCAGGGGCGACTAGTTAAATCTGGAGGGAGACCGGCGGTAATGATCAAATTGTTCAACCGGGCACTGAAAAAAAAGGACAGGCATAGCAAACAGCCGTTAATAGTTGCATCCGCTCCGAAATCAATTCCGTCTGAAGCTTACAGGGTGCTAAGGACCAACCTCCACTACGCCGAGGCGGATCGGGAGCTGAAAACCATATTGTTTACCAGTGCAGGTCCCGGGGAGGGCAAGAGCACAGTGTCGGCCAATGTCGCTCTGGCATTTGCCCAGGATGGCAAGCGCGTACTGTTGGTTGACTGTGATCTGCGGAAACCGACGGTGGCGACATCGTTTGGGATTAGCAAAAGTCCGGGGCTTACCAACATACTGGTGGAGAATATCAATTGGCGGGATTGCGTGGCACGCACGGAGTTCAGTGCCAACCTGGAGGCTATTCCCTGCGGGCCCATACCCCCAAATCCGTCAGAAATACTGGGTTCGGGCAAGATGCTGAGATTTATCGAGGAAGTAAAAGGCGAGTTTGACCTTGTGGTTTTTGATGCCCCGCCGGTTATAGCGGTGACCGATGCCTGCGTTCTGGCGGGCAAGGTGGACGGGGTGGTTTTGGTTTTACGGGCAGAGGTGGTACGGCCGGAAATGGCCCAAAAGGCAAAAGCGCTTCTGGACACGGCCAAGGCCAGTATTCTGGGGGCGGTGATCAACGATATAAACGTGCATGAGAAACATCACTACTACTACTACTACTACTACTACTACGGACAATCCCGGCAGGAAAAACCCAAAAAGGGCTGGAAAGGCCTGGTTGGCCTTTAGGACAGGGGAGAGGTAGAGAAACGTGGCTGAACAGAAGATCGATCTGGCTGATATATTGCGTACGCTCAACCGGCGCAGGTGGTTGGTCGCAGGGTTTTTGGCAGGATGCATCTTGCTGTCGCTGCTGATGACAAGTCTGACGGCACCGGTCTATGAAGCTGATTCCACTCTGCGGGTCAAAAAGGGCAAGGGGCTGGGGGAAAGCCTCCTGACCGAAATGACCGGCGGGGTCAACAGTAAGGAAATGATGGCAACTTACGCTGAAATGCTGAAAAGCCGCACAGTGGTCAACCGGGCAATTGATCTTTGGTGGCAGCAGCGGGTTGAGCAAAGGACAACACCGGCGGAGGATGGGCAAAAACCCAGCTATGAGTCGTTCGTGCGGAGGATAACCACCCAGCCGGTGCGCGACACCCAAATTCTCAAGGTCAGCGTAAGGGGAACAAGTCCGGAGGAGGCCCAGATGTTGACCGACCTGCTGGTAGACAACTTCATCTACCGGATTGCCGAGCTGTCCAACGAACAACAGGCCACGGTAAGGGAGTTTATCGGCAGGCGGGTTCAGGAGGTAAAGGCCGATCTCGACCGGGCGGAAGTATTGCTGGAAAACTACAAGAGGGAGAACAATATAGTGGCGCCTGACGCCCAGGCACAAACCGTCCTCGATACGCTGAAGAATTTGTACGATCTGAAGGCTGGCAATGTGGTTGACATTGCTGCCGCCCAGGGAGCGCTGGCGGCGGCCAACCGTCAGATTGAGGCGGAAAAAATCGGCTTTATTGCCGACAACGCTCTTATCGCCCAGTACAAGGCAAAGCTTGCCGACCTCGAGGTGCAGAAAATTGCCCTTCTGCAGCAATATACCGAAAATTACCCGCCGGTTCAGGAACTCAACGAGACGATAAAACAGGTTAAAGGATTGCTGGAGGCCGAGGCGGCCAGGGTGGCGGCGCAGGATGCCCCGTCAGCCAACCCGGTCCACGTTGCCGTCGTTCAGGCTAAAATAATGGCTGAAGCCCAGCTGCAAAGTGCGCTCCAGCAGCAGGCGGCCTTACAGAGAATAGGCGACGAACGGGAGAAAAGTCTCAGAGAGCTGCCGGAAAAGGAGTACGGCTACGCCAAATTGGAGCGCGACCGTAGCATTACCGAGGGGATCTATGTGATGCTGGCCCAGCGCTACGAAGAGGCCCGGATTAACGAAGCCATGCAGCCCACCGATGTGCAGGTGGTGGACAGGGCATCATTGCCGGAAAGACCGGTCGGTCCCAGGTGGTCGCTCAATTTGGCTGTCGGTCTGTTGATGGGATTGTTTTTTGGTGCCGGCGTGTCGCTGGTTATCGAATATATGAACCGCACAATCCGCACACCGGAGGACGTTGAGTATTATCTTGGGCTATCGGTTTTGGGCAATATCCCCAATCACGATACGGAACGATAAATTCGGTGGGAAACAAAAGCTTTCACGTTTTTGCAGGTGTGAGCATTTTTTAAAAGGCTGTTTGACTTGAGCTGAGGTGGATATTGACGACTGGCAGGCCGCCTCCGGTGAGGTGAACCAGTGGATGGTCGGTGAGAAAATCGAAATCGGCCTTATCGCCGGACAAGTCACTATAAATCCCTGCTGCAGGGTCAAACTGGCCGATCTCAAAACCCAGAAGATCGCGCTGCTGCAGAAGTATACTGAAAACTATCCGGCAGTGAGGGAAATCAACCAGTCTATTGCTGAGGTTGAACAGTTGATGACGGTTGAGGCCGCCCAGATTGCCGCCCAGAATTCCCCGTGCAGCAACGGCGTCCACATCGGTCTGGTGCAGGCCAAGCTGCCGGCTGAGGCCGAATTGTCGGTGGCTGAAAAGCAAAAGCAGACGTTGCAGGCGATATCAGCTGAACTGCAGCAGTTCAAACAGATGCCACAGAAAGAGGCCTAATACATCAGACTGGAACGGGAGGGCAATAGCTGAACAAATTTACACCATGCTGGCCCGGCGTTACGAAGAAGCGCGGATCCAAGAGGCCATCAACCGATGTCCAGCTGGTAGACAGGGCTGAGCTGCCCGATGCTCCGGTTACACCGCGCAAAGGGCTAAATTTGGCGGCGTTTGTGCTGGGACTGGTTGTGGCTGTAATTGTGGCCGTAGTCTACGACCAGATCAACCGCACGTTCTGGACAGCGGACGGTCTGGATTTTTACCTGCGTCTGCCGGTGCCGGGCAATGTTTCCAATCACGATACGGCGAACCGATGATGGACAGGGCGGCAGATCTGATCCTTTCAGACTGTATGCCGTTGACTACCTGGGCGAGGTGGTGCTGTGGATCGAGGCTGTAAGGTTGTGTAAAAACGAATAGCACCGAATTCTAAAATCCGGCAAAATACGGTGACTGCAAGCATTGCACAATCTGCGTCGACGCTGGGAGTCGGTTGATTAGTAACGCCGGAAAGGAATGGGCGTACTGCAGCACCATAAGCAACCACCAGGATAAACAGGATCCCAGAAGTTATATGCCATAATTACGGGGTATCCAAACGAATTTACGGCATGGTCTGACATCGTGGGGATTTTTTGCGGTGTAGCTTTGATTGCCATGGTATCTGCCGGCCAAAGAATGAATGGTTTGCCTTGCGTCATGCTTTCGCTCCCGGGTTCAGGAGCGTCTTTTTAGGCAGTATTTATTCTGTGAGTGAACCTATTTTTCGCAAGCAACATTCTGGTCCAGTTATCCGATGTTCGCATTCACGTTAAATGAAAAGTTATCGTTGCCATTGTTGGAGAGGGGATTGTGTGCCACCTATGACTGACAGGAAAATTTTGGTCACCGGGGCGGCCGGGTTCATCGGATCGCATCTTGTAGAGCAACTGGTAGAAGCCGGTGCCCGTGTCCGTGCCTTTGTCCGGTACAATTCCGGGGGTAGCTGGGGATGGCTGGGTGATTCGCCGGTTAAAAACGAAGTGGAGGTAGTTGCCGGTGATATCTGCGATCCTGATTCGGTGGACCGCGCGGTGGACGGATGTGACATAGTCATGCACCTGGCGGCGTTAATCGCCATACCGTACTCATACCATGCTCCGCAAAGCTATGTCCGGACCAATGTACTGGGTACTCTGAATG
>JAOAFP010000092.1 GCA_026416215.1 Negativicutes bacterium
GTCTCGTGGGCTCGGAGATGTGTATAAGAGACAGTAGTACTGGTGAATCACTGCCGCCGCCTGTCCCAGCACCGACTGATCGGGGAAGGATGCCTGGATAATCAGCAGGCCCAGCAGCGCCGCCCCCATCATCAGCGGCCAGCGCATGACCATCGACCAGCCGCTGGTCATGGCCAGAAGGCCGCTTTCCCGCTCGTCACGGGCGGCAAAATAGCGGTTGTCGCCGGTGACACCCATGCTTTGAAAAATTGTCTTCGTCAGGAAAAACAGGACGATCAGGGTCAGGTAGTCGTACTGCTCGTAACCTTTGGGAAATTTTTCCTGCCAGGCCGGGATGGTGGCGGTCCAGTCGGTCTGGCCGGTAACCTGCAGGGCCAGCGCGGCGACGTCAACTCCGGCAATCTTGCTTACAGCCAGCCAGACGATGAAAATTACCCCGACTAGGATACAGACAGACTGGAACACGTCGGTGACCACCACTCCGTAGAAGCCGGACTGCACCAGGTAGATGCAGGTGACGGCTACCATAATCGCGGCGCAGACGATCGGGGTGTAGGGCAAAAACATCGACAAAAACAGCCCCACGCCCTTGATCGCGTAAGCCAGCATTCCCACCGTGCCGACAATGGCAGCCAGCACCGCGCTCAGCCGGGCGAACGTACCGCCGAATCCGTCTCCGAAGCGGAAGATCATCCATTCGGCGTTGGTCATCAGCCGGGAACGGCGCTGCCATTTGCCGATATACACCATGAGAAAGACCAGAACCAGGCAGGCCCCGCCGCGAAACTCCAGCAACAGGCCCTTGGGGCCCATGACAAACAGCAGCGAGGTGACCAGCATCGTGCCGGTGAGGTCGAGCCAGGAGGCCATGCCGGAAATTCCCAGGGCCCACCAGGGAAGGCTGCGTCCGGCCAGGAAGTAGTCATCAAGGCTGCGCGAAGCCCGGGCCCGCAGGTAAAAGCCGATGATCAGCAAAATGACGAGGTAGGCGAGAATGACGGCGTAGTCAAACCAGTTCATGTAACCCATGGGCCACCTCCAGGCGATTTTTGATCGGGACAGATCCGGTCGGGCATGCTGTAAATCCGGGGCGTTACAATTATAACACGAAGGGCTGCTTGCCCCAAATATCAATCTGGCGTTACTGGGCATGTCGTCCGTTGGTATGGCGGACTGTCCGTCTGGCAGACGTGAACGGCAGGATTTTATGCATGGGCGTAGAAAGACGGTGCCGTACGGGTGGTGTGCCCGGCTTTGCCGGGTGGCGGGGTAATACTTGGGATGGGGCGATGATTTGATCTAAATGCTAAATGGGGGATTTGATATGCATGAAAAGCTTCAGAAGCTGGTTGATGTAGCTGAGATCATCCGTGAGCTGATGCCGGCTGACGCGATGGTCGGGGTAACCGATACCGAGAAATTTCTCCGTTACGTGCCGGGACGCAAGCTGTGCTTCCCGCCCGACGTGGTCAAAGCTCTCAATGAGCAGAGGTTTCCCCTGCCGGAGGGAGACGTTATAACCAGGGCTGTGCGCAGCGGCAAACGGGTGGTGGATAAAGTTTCGGCCAACGTGTTCGGAGTGGAATTCAAAGCCGTGGGATTACCGATTTTTGACGAGAACGGAAGACTGATTGGCGGTCTGGGTGTGGGCATCTCCCTGGAGACCGAGGTCAAACTGGTCGAGATGTCCAACGGACTGAGCGAAACCAGCGGCCAGATGCTTAACGCGATTAACGAGATGGCTGGTTCGGCCCAGGATATTGCCGCGGTGTTCAGTGAGGTGGTCAAGTCGTCGCGGTATGTGGCTGAGGCCATCGGGAAGACCGATGATATTCTTCGGTTTGTCAGCGAAGTGTCGAGTAGTGCTAACTTGCTGGGCTTAAACGCATCGATTGAAGCGGCCAGGGCGGGCGAACACGGCCGGGGGTTTTCGGTGGTGGCGGCGGAAATCAGGAAAATGGCTGATAACAGCGAGCAGGCGGTGAAGGAGATCAAAGATATATTAGTACAAATTCGTACTGAAACCCAGGCCATGCTGAAAAAATCGGTGATTCGCAGGCCGGTGTCGAGAGACAGGCTGCCACCACCCAGCAGCTGGCAGCCGGTATGCAGACGATAACGGAAGAGGCCAGACGCTTGCTGGACATAGCCAGCAAAATATGACCACGGATATTGTGTACACCGCGGTAAAACAGCTGTGGGGGTGGAGGAAATGACAGGAAAACACTTTCTCGGGATAACGGCCGTGATGATAATTTTTCTTGCGCTGGTATCGCCAGCCATAGCTGCCGACGGAGCGGCGGCCGGAGTTAACGCCGGGCGGGCGGCGATGGCCATCGACGCGATGAACGACAACTGGTATTCGCCGGTTTTACGGCAGTGGCTGGAAGCTGACGGCAGCCAGGCGCTGAGCGCGTGGCATTCGTTCAATATGCTCGAGCAGCTGATCGATTATACGGTGCTGACCGGCGACAACCAGTATATCCCCCTGATTCACGCTGTTGCCGGTAACCTGCAGCTGAGTGCCCAGGGAGTGATCAATGGAAACGATGACTGCGAATGGCAGGCAATAGCCTTTCTCAAGTACTACGAACTGATTAACCCCGATCCGGTTTATCTTTTCTGTGTGCAGGAGATTTTTAAAGAACTATCCCATCACTTCTGGGATGACAGCCTCAGGGGCGGGGTGTACTGGGATCACGACAAGACCTACAAAAACGCCATTACCAACGAACTGTTCCTGGTAATGGCAACCAGGCTGTACATGCTGACCGGCGACCAGCAATACTGGCAGTGGGCATTGAGGGAGTGGCAGTGGTTTGAGCAGTCGGGCATGATCAACGATCAGTGGCTGGTAAACGACGGCCTTGACAATACCACCGGCAAAAACAACGGTCAGACCACCTGGACTTACAACCAAGGGGTGATTTTGGGCGGGCTGGCCAATATGTACGTCATAACCAAAGACCGCCGCTACCTGGAGGTGGCCAACAAAATCGCCACGGCCGCCATCGCCCGGCTCAGCCGGAACGGAATTCTGGCCGAGCCGGGAACGATCGATGATTCCCGCAAACAATTCAAGGGAATCTTCGTCCGTTACCTGGCCCGGCTGGCGGCGGTCCAGCCCGACAGCGGGGAGGCGGCGCAATACCGGAAATTTATCGAAAACAACGCCGAAGCGGTCTGGAGCGGACGCGGCGGCGACAGTCTGTTCAGCTACTACTGGCACGCCCCCGACAGTGAATACGACGCGGTCCGGCAATCCTCGGCTGTCGATCTGTTCAACGCTGCTTTAGCGGTGGAACTTCTGACCGGCAAAGGCGACGGCCGGTGAGGCCGGCCGGCGGCGGGGGTCAGGATGACCCGATCCGGCCGCGGCAATAAGGGACGGAGCTGTATTTCCGCCGGAGATGCAGCTCCATTTTTGTCTGGGCATCTGGTTACCGGTTCGGGTGTCCCGGCCTGCCGGTTGTGCCCTGCACCCCTTCTGTTTTGTTCCAGCGTCGGCCTAAGCCGGTTTAGGGGGCGGCCTCCAGCAGCTTGTCGGCGATTAGCGCCAGGAGGACGATCGGGGTCGTGCCTGATATCAGGAGTACGGTGTCGAAGGTTTTGATGCCAGCAAATACCGCCGTGCCCAGCCCGCCGGCCCCCACCACAGAGGCCAGGGTGGCAGCGGAAATGTTGCTGACCAGCATGACCCGGAGGCCGGATTTGTAGGTGGGCCAGGCGGCGGGGATGATGATCTTCAGCCAGATCTGCCGGCCGGTCAGTCCCAGGGCCTGGCCGGTTTCCAGCAACGAGGCCGGCACGCTGTTGATGGCGGCCCGGCAACTGTTGGCCACCGGCACCATACTCCAGAGGGTGAGGGCGATTATGGCCGGCAGCTTGCCGTAGCCGGTTACCGGCAACGTCAGCGACAGTATAATTATGCTCGGTATGCCGGACAGGGCGGCGGCGGCCGAAGACAGGGTGGTGGTGCGGGAGGTGCGGTTGGCCAGGGCGATGAGCGTGCCGATAACGGTGGCCAGGGCGGCTGAGGCAGCGACCACCGCCAAATGTTGACCGGTGAGGACGAGCAGGCTTTTGCCGTCGGACAGGCCGGACAGGCCGGGGGAGGTGCCAAGCAGGCGGTAGCACAGGCCTTGCCACTGCCCGGGGAAAGCGAGCAGCCAGCCGAGAACAACCGCGTATACGCCGGCGGCGGCCAGCTGGCGGCTGCTACCGCTGTTCATGGTCCAGCCATTCGAGAATGGCACCGAAGTTAATGATCCGGCAATCGGCGCCGCATTTTACCGTCAGGGCAGGCCGGCGCAGGCGGATGAGCAGTGACAGGGCGTCGTGAAGGGTGGCGGGCCGATCGTGCAGATCGGGCTGACCGTCGGCGGCCGGCGGCAACCGGTGCCAGATGGCGGCCAGCGGTACGCGGGCCAGCAGATCGATGGCCGCCTGCGGGCCGAAGAACCCGGCAGCCAGAGCGTCCAGGCCGCCGGATACGACCTCCCTGCAGCCGCCGCGGGCAATTATCCGTCCGTTCCGCATAACTACCAGCTGGTCGGCCAGTCGCACCGCTTCCTCGCTGTCGTGGGTGACAAACAGCACCGTTTTTTTCAGCCGATGCTGCAGACGGCGAAACTGGTCCTGCAACTGCGGGCGCAACTGGGGATCGATAGCGCCGAACGGCTCGTCCATAAGCAAAACCGGCGGGTCGTTGATGAGGGCCCGGGCCACCCCTACCCGCTGGGCCTCTCCGCCCGACAGCTGCCTGGGGTAACGGCGGGCAAACCGGTCAGAGTCCAGTTCGACCATTTCCAGCACCTCCCGGATGCGGTCGGACGAGGCCGGCCGGGCGGGGCAGGGGTTGAGCCCGGCCACCAGCTGCAAATTTTGTTTTACCGTCAGGTGGGGGAAAAGGTCGACGCTCTGTATGGCGTAGCCGATGCGGCGGCGTAAGGATACCGGGTCCACCGACGCGACATCTTGCCCGTCAATGGTTATCCGGCCGGACGACAAACTTACCATGCGGTTTACCGACCGGAGGAGGGTGGTCTTGCCGCAGCCGGAGGGGCCGACGATCACCGTAAGGCTGCCGGAGGGGACGGCGAGGTTAAGGTCAGACAGGATTGTCTGCCGGCCTATATTCACACTGACGCATTCGAAGTTAATCACAACCGGTCACCTATCCGTTGCTGCCAGATGGCGATGGCCGCTACCAGCAACCCATCGCCGGCGAGCAGCAGGAAACCGATGGGTATCGTCCCCAGCAGGATCAAATCAGGCGAAGACTGGATAACGCCGGACATAACGTATACTCCAAGCCCGCCGGCGCCAACGTAGGCGGCCAGCACCGCCCCACCCACCGTCTGGTTTACCGCTGTCCGGATACCTGACAGCAGTGTGCCGCCAGCCAGGGGCAGCTCGATGAACAGCAGCCGCTGCCAGCCTTTCAGTCCCAGTGCGGTGGCCGACGGTGCGTATTTCAGCCGTATCTGGCCCAGTCCGCTGCGGGTAGCTGTCGTTACCGGGAACATGGCGTACAGGGCCAGGGCGGCAACGGCCGGGGCCGGACCCAGTCCGGACAGCCCGGCGATAAAGGCCGTACTGACGAACAGGGCGAGCAGCGAAATAGTGGGTATGGTCTGGCTTAGGGTGAGAAGTTTTTCCACCAGGTTTCCCCAGCCGGGACGACCGGCAGTCAGACTGCCCAGGGCCATACCCAGCGTCGCGGCGGCAAGCAGGCTGACTGCTGCCAGCGTGCAATGCTCGCCGAAAAGCTGCCAGAACTCATCATGGCGGGCTGCATAGGTCCTCACAACTGACAGGCCGGCGTACAGATCGCTTTGTTCGGCGATGAGCGCCATGGCCGCAGTCAGACCGTACAGGGC
>JAOAFP010000093.1 GCA_026416215.1 Negativicutes bacterium
CCGGCGGCGTAATCGACATATTTGTGGCCGGGGTCGGAACCGGTGGCACCCTGACTGGCGTGGGTGAAGTACTGCGGGCCCGGCGTCCGGGGGTGAAAATTGTTGCGGTTGAGCCGGCCGATTCGCCGATGCTGTCGCAGGGACAAGCTGGACCCCATAAAATTCAAGGGATTGGTCCGGGGTTCATCCCGGAAGTCCTCAATCGCAGTCTGATAGATGAGATCATAAGCGTAAGCAGCGACGACGCCTTCGCCACCAGCCGGCAGGTAGCCCGGACGGAGGGGCTGGCTGTGGGAATTTCCAGCGGCGCCGCCCTGTGGGCGGCGACGAAAATTGCCTGCCGGCCAGAAAACTCCGGCAAGCGGGTAGTGGTGATATTGCCGGATACGGCTGAACGGTACATATCAACTTTGCTGTTTGCCGGTCTGGGTGAATAATTGTGGAACGGCACTATAAATTTGAAACCCTGCAGATTCATGCCGGACAGTCAGTAGATCCCGCGACCGGGGCGAGGGCTGTTCCCATTTATCAAACCACATCATACGGGTTTGAAGACACTGAGCATGCAGCCGATCTTTTCGCCCTGCGCCGTCAGGGCAACATTTACACAAGGATTATGAACCCGACCACTGATGTGTTTGAACAGCGGATGGCAGCCCTCGAAGGGGGAGTGGGGGCGCTGGCCGTCAGCTCAGGGTCGGCAGCCATCACCTATGCCATTCTCAACTTAGCCCGGTCAGGCGACCAGGTGGTCTCGGCCACCTCGTTGTACGGGGGAACATACAATTTGTTCAGATATACCCTGGCCAGACTGGGAATTGAGGTGCGATTCGTCAACAGCGACAACCTTGAGGAATTCGCTGAAGCGATAACCGATCGGACCAGGGCTATATATGCCGAGACTATCGGTAACCCGGGGATGAACCTGATTGACATGGAAAAATTGTCCCGGTTGGCCGCGGACAACCGGCTGCCACTGATTATCGACAACACCTTTGCCACCCCTTACCTGTTCCGGCCGTTTGAACACGGTGCTTCCATCGTCGTGCATTCGGCGACAAAATTCATCGGTGGACACGGAACTTCGCTGGGCGGCGTGATTGTGGACGGAGGAAACTTTGACTGGCAATCGTCGGGAAGATTTCCGGCGATGACCGAACCTGATCCCAGCTACCATGGTATTTGCTATCCCGAAGCATTCGGCAACCAGGCTTATATCACCAAGGCCCGCGTTCAACTGCTGCGCGATACCGGGGCATGTCTAAGTCCGTTTAACGCCTTTCTTCTGCTCCAGGGACTTGAAACATTATCCCTCAGGGTGGACAGACACCTGGAGAACACGAGGGCCGTGACCGAATTTCTGGCAGGTCACGACAAGGTCAACTGGGTCAATTACCCGTCGTTGCCTGGCAACAAATACAATGAACTGGCCAGTAAGTACTTCCCCCGCGGGGTGGGTTCGATCTTTACCTTTGAAGTAGCAGGCGGGGTGGAAGCCGGTCGCCGGTTCATCGAACGGCTGGAACTGTTCAGTCATCTGGCCAATGTGGCAGACGCCAAATCGCTGGTCATTCATCCGGCCAGTACCACTCATCAGCAGATGACCGAGTCAGAACAACGCCGGGCAGGGATTACTCCGGGAATGATCCGGTTGTCAATCGGACTGGAAAACGCTGGGGACCTGATTGACGATCTCCGGCAGGCACTGGCCGCGGTTTAGTGTCCGCCGGGCAGGTTGTTGCGAACCGTTGGCCGATATGCTATGATATCCGGCGGTGTAAATACACACGTGCCGGGGATGGTGACGCTGTGGCCCGGCCGCCGGTGGCGGCATGGCAGAGCAGTACCGGTACGGAGGAAAGAACAGCGGAGGTATAAAGTATGGCAGTAATTTCGATGAAACAACTATTGGAGGCCGGGGTTCACTTCGGTCACCAGACCCGTCGGTGGAACCCGAAGATGAAGCCATTTATTTTCACCGAGCGCAACGGAATCTACATTATTGACCTGCAGAAGACGGTGCGCAAGGTGGATGAGGCTTACAACTTTGTCCGCGAAGTGGCGGCCTCGGGCAAGTCGATACTTTTTGTCGGGACCAAAAAGCAGGCCCAGGATGCGATAAGGGAGGAAGCCGTCCGTTGCGGAATGTTTTACGTCAATGAGCGCTGGCTGGGGGGAATGCTGACAAATTTCCAGACCATTCAGAAGCGGATAGCCAGGCTGCGTGAGCTGGAGCGCATGGAGGAACAGAACACGTTTGATTTACTGCCGAAAAAGGAAGTTATAGTTCTGCGGCATGAAATGTCCCGGCTGCGCAAATTCCTTGAGGGGATCAAGAATATGCACAGGCTGCCGGGAGCGTTGTTTGTCGTCGATCCCCGCAAAGAGTACATTGCGGTGTCCGAGGCCCGCAAACTTGGCATACCGGTGGTGGCCATCGTCGACACCAACTGTGACCCCGATTTGATCGACGTTATCATTCCCGGTAACGACGACGCAATCCGGGCGGTTAAACTGCTGGTCGGCAAAATGGCTGATGCTGTTTTGGAAGCTCGTCAGGGTGAACAGCTGGCCGACGAGGACGAAGGCGGCGAACAGTACTATGAAGCGGCCGACGACGACCGGGCCGATAGTGACGACAATGATGATGAGGAGGTTGCGTAAACGGTACAATGGTTACAGCCGAACTGGTTAAGACCCTGCGCGAGCGTACGGGAGCGGGGATGATGGATTGCAAAAAGGCGCTGGTGCAGACCGGCGGCGATATTGAGAAAGCCATAGATCTGCTGCGCGAGCAGGGATTGGCGGCGGCGGCCAAAAAGGCCGGCCGGATAGCCGCCGAAGGAGTGGTGACATCCTACATTCACGGCGGCGGTAAAATTGGTGTGCTGGTGGAAATTAACTGTGAAACCGACTTTGTGGCCAAAACCGAAGGGTTCCGCGATTTGGCCAAGGACATCGCCATGCAGATCGCGGCGGCCAATCCCCAGTATGTTGAGCGCAGCGAAGTTCCGCACGACGTAGTACAGCGGGAGCGGGAGGTGCTGCGGGCACAGGCCCTTAATGAGGGAAAACCGGAAAAGATTGTCGAGAAGATGGTGGACGGCCGGATTGAGAAGTTTTACAAGGAAGTTTGCCTGCTGGAACAGCCATTTATCCGCGATACTGACCGGACGGTGAAGGATCTGATCACCGAAAGTATCGCCAAGATAGGCGAAAATATTTCTGTGCGTCGATTCACCCGTTATCAGCTGGGTGAGGGGATTGAGAAGAAGACTGGTGATTTTGCCAGTGAAGTGATGGGTATGCTCAAGTAACTTTCCGAATAATTTGCCCAAAAAGGCGGAGCGTCTGGCACCGCCTTTTTTTGTTGACCTGCAGGAATTCGAACGTTGATGTTGAATTAACTGCCACCGGTGTGTGCGGGCGGGGAGCCGGACAGATTAATTAAAGAAGGGCGGGTGCGGATTTGCAGCCGAAATACCGACGGGTATTACTTAAACTTAGTGGTGAGGCCCTGGCCGGTGGTTCTCACCAGGGGCTTGACAGCGACACCTTACTCCGGATCGCCGGGGCAGTAAAGTCGGTCCGGGAAGCGGGCGTTGAGGTCGCGATTGTCAACGGCGGCGGTAATTTTTGGCGCGGCCTGGCAGGCAGCCAGCGGGGCATGGGGCGAGTTCCCGCCGACTATATTGGTATGCTGGCGACGGTGATGAACGGAATTGCCGTACAGGACGCCCTTGATCGAATAGGGGTGGCGAACTGCCTGATGACAGCGATCGAAATGCGTCAGCTGGCCGAACCCTACAATCAGCGGCGGGCCCTTGAACAGCTGACAGGGGGTAACGTGGTTATATTCGGGGCCGGAACCGGCAGCCCATATTTTTCCACCGACACTCTGGCAGCGCTGCGGGCGGCCGAGATTGGAGCCGAACTTGTACTAATGGGTAAAAACGGTGTCGACGGGATCTACGATGCCGATCCCCGTCAGGACAGAACGGCCCGCCGGTTCGAACGGCTGACCTATCAGGAGATTATCAGCAGGAATCTTCGGGCCATAGACCTGACAGCCGCGGTTTTCTGCTGGGAGAATAAAATTCCAATGGCGGTGTTCGACATCGACCAGCCGCAGAACATCGGCAGAATAATTGCCGGCCAGCCGGTCGGCACACTGGTGGAGGGATGAACGTGAGCGTTAAGGAACAACTCAAAAGTCATGAAGAACGGATGAAAAAGGCAATCGAGGTGTTGCGGCGTGAGTATTCGACTATGAGGGCCGGGCGGGCCAATCCGTCGATCCTGGACAAAATAACGGTCGACTACTACGGTGCTCCCACCCCGATTAACCAGACGGCCAACATTTCGGTTCCCGATCCCCGCACATTGCTGATTGCTCCCTGGGACAAGTCCAATCTTAAGGCGATCGAAAAGGCAATTCTGAAGTCTGATCTGGGAATGACTCCCAACAATGACGGGACAGTTATCAGGCTGACCGTGCCCCAGCTCACCCAGGAACGGAGGAAGGAGCTGGTCAGGGCCGCCCAGAAAAAGGCGGAGGAAACAAGGGTGGCAGTGCGCAACCTGCGCCGGGACGGCAATGATGTGATCAAAAAACTGGAAAAGGACAAGCAGATAACCGAGGACGAGGCCAAAAAGGGGCAGGAGGAAATGCAGAAGCTTACTGACAGGTATGTGAAGGAAATTGACGGGATACTGGCCGGCAAGGAAAAGGAAATAATGGAGGTCTGAACGGGGCAGGAATTGCCTGTATTGACAAATCACCGCCAACAGGCTACGATTAACGGCGGTGACGTGACCGGCGGTGGCCGGCCGTGACTGAAGCGATAGAGTTGGTTTTCACCTGTAAACGGGAAGGAGGTGTTGATGTGGCATACAAAATTTCCAGCGACTGTGTTGGCTGCGGTTCGTGCGCCAGCGCCTGCCCGGTCGGGGCAATCAAGGAAGGCACTCCTTATCAGATCGAAGACAGTTGCGTTGAGTGCGGCGCCTGTGAGGCGACCTGCCCGGTGAGCGCCATTTCCGCTCCCTGAGCTGTGCCCGGATTAACCCTCCCTCGGTCGGGGGAGGGTTAATTTTATTTTCAGTGTTTGGTTAAGGAGAGACAGATGTCCAACAATATTTCCCGGTCGCCGTCAGGCGTCCGGCCGGTTCCTGACGGGGTGGACGCCGGCAATATCCCTAACCACGTGGCCATCATTATGGACGGCAACGGTCGCTGGGCCAGACAGCGCGGGATGCCGAGGGTGTACGGCCACAGCGCCGGGGCCAAAACTCTGAAAGAAATAGCCCTGGCAGCCGACTCGATTGGTATCAGACACTTGACCGTGTATGCTTTCTCAACTGAAAACTGGCGGCGACGGGAAACCGAGGTCAGTTTTCTTATGGAGCTTGTATACAAAAAAATCCAGGAACATATTGATGAAATAATCGACCGCAATGTAGTGTGGCGGTTTATTGGACGCATTGATCAGCTGAGTCCGAAAATTCAGGATATGATCCGCAGTGCCGAAGAAAAAACTGCCGGCAATACCGGCAATAATTTTAACATTGCGATAAACTACGGCGGTCGGGCAGAGATAGTTGATGCGGTTAAAAATATCGCCGCTCAGGTTGCTGCCGGGGAAGTCAACCCGGCCACAATCGACGAAGAGACGATTGCCGCCAGGCTCTACCAGCCACGAATGCCCGATGTCGATCTGCTGATCAGGCCGGGAGGCGATCTGAGAATCAGTAACTTTCTGCTCTGGCAGGTCGCCTATGCTGAGATCTGGACTACTCCCCTGTACTGGCCGGATT
>JAOAFP010000094.1:0-5356 GCA_026416215.1 Negativicutes bacterium
ATCCCGGACGTCCGGCAGAGGAAATCAACCAGGCTGTTGAGTGGGCAGATGGCTGTCCGGGCAGGGCGATCACCTGTCTGGAGAGAGATAACCGGTCCGGCCGGCCGGCGAATGTTCTGCTGAACAGGCTACTGGCCGGCCAGGATGTTTACTTGGGAGAATTTGATGTCGATCCCCTGGCAGCCGTAGATTACGGGCTGGTGATACTGCGCCAGGAGATAAAAAGGCGACTGGGCGGCGGGGGAGTGAATAAAACCGGGCAGTTTGCAGGGATGGCAGGGGTTTTACGCCATTATTCTGTCAACGACCTGATTGAGCTGGCAGAATACACAAACGAAACCAGGCAGCTGGTTGGAAAAATGCCAAATGCCCGGTTGATCTTCAGGGAATGGCTGTGTGAGATAAGTGGAGGAAAATCGTTTGTTGCGTAGGGTAATCGGGATAAAATTCAAGAAGGGCGGGAAAATATACTTTTTTGACCCGCTTAACATTGCGTTGTCCGTTAATGACGGAGTGATCGTGGAGACGGCCCGGGGGCTGGAATTTGGTTACGTTGCCACCGAAATCAGGACGGTGGACGCAAGCCGGCTCAACCACACCCTGAAACCGGTATTGAGACAGGCCACGGCCAATGATCACCGCAAGCTAAGAGAAAACCGGGAGCGTGAAGCCCAGGCCTTTGCCATCTGCCGGAAGAAAATAGCAACTCACGGCTTGCCGATGAAACTGCTGAATGTCGAGTTCACCTTTGATGTCAGCAAAATCATCTTCAGTTTCACGGCTGAAAATCGGGTGGATTTCCGTGAGCTGGTCAAGGATCTGGCATCGGTGTTCCGTACCCGGATTGAGCTTCGGCAGGTCGGGGTGCGCGACGAGGCACGGACACTGGGCGGAATCGGCTGCTGCGGCCGGGAGCTGTGTTGTGCGACTTTTTTGAGTGATTTTGTGCCGGTGTCGATTAAAATGGCCAAAGATCAGAATCTGTCGCTCAACCCGGCCAAAATATCCGGTATTTGTGGCCGGCTGATGTGCTGCCTCAAATTTGAAAGCGAAGGGTACAGCAAGGGCTGTGGCGACGGCAACGGCCGGCAGGAACAGTAAGACTGGCGGGCCGGGGGTCGGTTCCGGCCAACGACTGGACCGGCTGACCGGCAATTACCGGCTTATCCAGTCGCGGACCGGCTACCGGTTCACGGTGGACAGCGTCCTGTTGGCTCATTTTGTCGACAGATGGGCGTTGTCAGGGGAGATACTGGATATTGGCGCCGGTAACGGGGCACTGAGTCTGCTGCTGGCCGGACGGGGGGCCGCTTCGGTTACTGCCGTGGAGATTCAGCCGGAACTGGCCGGGCTGGCCGGGCGCAACGTCCGCCTGAACCGGTTGGGCAAAACAGTGCGGGTGGTGAATGACGACATTGTCAGATATGCATCCAGCTGTTCACGACGCTTCAACTCGGTCGTGGCCAATCCTCCGTACTACCGGCTGGGAACCGGAAGGGTGCCGGTCAGTAATCAGATGTTGATAGCTCGGCACGAGCTAAAACTGACAATGCGACAGCTGTTTGAGTGTGCTGGCAGTCTGCTGACCGGCGGCGGATGGTTTTATTTCTGTTATCCGGTGGGCAGGCTTATGGAAGTTTTTGGTATGTGTCCGCAGTATGGACTTACGGTCTGCCGCATCAGACCGGTTTGTCCGCGGGAGGGAGAACCGGCCAACGTCGTACTGTTTGCTGCCCAGTGCCGGGGCCGGACTGTAGCAGCTGAGGTCCAGGCTCCGCTGTACATATATCGGCGCGACCGGCAATACAGCGATGAGGTCCGTAGCTATTATGCATGAAGAGCGGGGGATCGGACCGGATCGGGCCGGCACTCTTTACGTCTGCCCCACCCCCATCGGCAACCTGCAGGATATTACGTTCCGGGCGGTGGAAACTCTAAGAACGGTGTCGCTGATTTTGGCCGAGGATACCCGGCGGACCCGCAAGTTGCTCAGCCATTACAGTATCCACACCCCGCTGGAGAGCTTTGACCAGCGTCGCCAGGCTGACAAAATCCCATTTGTTATCGGCTGCCTGAAAGCAGGTCGCGATGTGGCCCTGACTTGTGATGCCGGTACTCCGGCTGTTTCGGACCCTGGCAGTTTGTTGGTGCGGGCGGTATGGAACAACCGGTTGAGGGTTGTGCCGCTGCCGGGGGCCAACGCGGCGACTACCGCTCTGTCAGGGGCGGGGATGTTGGGGGGGAAGTTCGTTTTCCTGGGCTTTCTACCCCGTGCGGCCGGTAGACGGCGGGAACTACTGTCGCGGTTTGGCAGTCTTCCGGCCGTCCTTGTGATCTACGAGTCTCCCCAGCGGACGCCTGCCACGCTCAGAGCCATTGCCGAAACGGTTGGTGACCGGGAAGTGGCGGTGGCACGGGAGATCAGTAAAATCCACGAGACCTACTATCGTGGTCGGGCCTCGGTAGTGGCCGGGCAACTGGCGGCCGTCCGTCCGTGTGGGGAAGTGGTGATAATTGTTGCCCCACCGGATGGGGAAAAAGAACGGTTGGTACCGGCAGAGCGGCCCGAATGGGAGGTAATAGACCGGCTGCGCGAGGTGTGGCGTGCTACCGGCGATATGAGGCGGACAATCCGGCAGGTGGCCCGGGATACCGGCCTGCCCCGCGCGGCTGTTTATCGTCTGTTCCAAATCGAAAAAGGCGAAATAACTGGTGTGGCCGACAAGCATCGGCACAACCGGTGAAAAATCTCTGTGCAGCTTTGGCACAGGACGGAGGTAAATCGCATGCTGAAGAAGACAAAAATTGTCTGCACTGTCGGACCGAGCACCGATCAACCGGGAATTCTCGAGAAAATGCTGCTGGCGGGGATGAATATAGCCCGGTTCAATTTTTCCCATGGCAGCCACGAGGAGCACCTGCAGCGGCTGAAGATGGTTCGGGCGGCAGCAGCCAGCGTCAAGCGGCCGGTCGGACTGATGCTCGACACCAAGGGGCCAGAGGTCAGGCTGGGCAAGTTTGCCGGCGGCAGCGCGGTGCTGGAGGCAAACAGCACCTTTGTTCTAACCCCGGAAGAAATTGAGGGCAATAGTCAGCGGGCCACGGTAAGTTATAAACAACTGGCAGAGGATGTTCAGCCCGGGCAGCTGATTTTGCTGAACGACGGGGTAGTGTTTCTCGATGTTGAGAAAGTAGTGGGGGCGGATGTTTACTGTAAGGTGCGTAACACCAGCAATATCAGTGATCGCAAGCGGGTGGCCGTGCCGGGGGTACACCTGAAGTTGCCGCCGCTGTCCGAACAGGATATTGCTGACCTGCTGTTCGGGGTGGAGAATGAGATGGATTTTGTGGCGGCATCGTTCATCCAGCACGCCGATGATGTCCATTCGATCCGCAAGGTACTGAAGCAGGTCAATTCGGAAATGCTGATCATATCCAAAATTGAAAACGCAGCCGGGGTTAAGGACATTGACGCGATAATATCCGCATCGGACGGGATTATGGTAGCCCGCGGCGATCTGGGGGTGGAGGTTCCGACCGAGGATGTGCCTGTGATTCAGAAAATGGTTATCCAGAAGGCTAACGTTGCCTGCAAACCGGTTATAACGGCCACCCAGATGCTGGAATCGATGATGACCAGCCCAAGGCCCACCAGGGCAGAGGCCAGCGACGTGGCCAATGCGATCATGGATGGAACCGATGCGGTAATGCTGAGTGGCGAGAGTGCGGCTGGCAAATACCCGGTCGAAGCGGTGGAAGTAATGGCAAAAATTGCCATGAAGGTTGAAAAGTCCCTTAGTTACGGCAGACTTCTCCTGACCAAAGGGCTGTCGGCTGGCGCCATCTGGGATCTGGGATCGATACTGGCCGATGAGCGGGAGCGGCAGGTGCATATGACCACTACTGAGGCAATTGGCCACGCAACTGTTCAAATCGCTCACGAATTAAAGGCTGCGGCGATAGTTTCGCCTACCGAAACCGGCTATACGCCGCTGATGATTTCCAAGTACCGCCCCCGGGCCAATATAATCGGTTTCACTCCCTACGAGAACATTTTCCGCCGACTGTCCCTGCTCTGGGGGGTGACGCCCATTCTCGGTGAAGAATGGAAGAGTACCGACCACATGGTCACCACAGCTATATCCGGGGCATTGAGCGAAGGGGCAGTGGAAAGCGGCGATACGGTAATCATAACTGCCGGAGTACCGGCCGGACAAGCCGGGTGCACCAACATGATCAGGGTTGTTGTGATCGACGGGACTACCCTGAAAGGGAACGGGGTCGGCCATACTACGGCCTGGGGTCGGGCGTGTATCGCCTACAATGCTGATGATATCAAGAAAAAGCTTAAAAAGGGCGATATCCTGGTGGTCACTGACCTTGACGAGGAAATGGCTCCGTATGTGGCATCGGCAGCCGCTATCGTTGCCGAGACCCGGCTGTTGTCGTCGCGGGCGGCAATCAGCGGCATCAATTATGGTATCCCGGTTATTCTCGGCGTTGAAGGGGCGACCGGCCGGCTGGCTGACGGCATGGAACTTACGGTGGATGCCAGCCGGGGACTGGTATACCAGGGGAAATAGCATTGTTCGTGGCACCCGATATTCACAACTGGCGGACAACAATCTGTTTTCCGGGAGGTTTGCAGTTATGGCGAAACAAGAGGACTATCAGCAGGAACGGCTGAGAATGGAGAAACTGAAGGTCTTTAATATGCTCATCAGCGAACGGGAAAAGGAAAACCTAATAATGCAGGCCGACCCGGTGGTCGAGGAGAGCCGGGAGGAAGAGTGCCGTTGTCCGAACTGTGGGGAAGCAATCAGGTTCACGATCAACACTAAAATCGAAGTGGCAAAAAAATGACGCAGGGTGATACTGGGCATGCGTCCGGTTGTGCCGGCGCCGGGCAGCTGAACAACCTGATAAGGGCGGCCAGAAAGGTGATAAAAGCCGATCTGGTGCTGAGAAACGGCTATTTTTTCAGTCCGTTCACCGGACAGTTCTGGCAGGCCGATTTGGCGATCAAGGATGGCCGGTTCGCCGGCTGGGGGGATTACGAGGGTGAACAGGAAATTGACTGTTACGGGAAATATATTGTCCCCGGCTTTTGCGATGCTCATGTCCACATTGAAAGCTCACTGCTGTCGCCGCGGGAATTTGCCAAAAGCGTGCTGCCGTTCGGCACCACAACAGTCATCGCCGACCCTCATGAAATAGCCAATGTTTACGGTCTGGGCGGCATAAGGTACGTGCTGAATGAAATCGAAAAGCTGGATTTCAACGCTTACGTTGTTTTGCCGTCCTGCGTGCCGGCGTCGTCAATGTCGGATTCGGCGGCCAGGCTGGAGGCCGCCGA
>JAOAFP010000094.1:5366-5680 GCA_026416215.1 Negativicutes bacterium
GCTGACTCTGGCATCTCATCCCCGGGTACTTGGGCTGGGCGAATTTATGGATTATCCCGGAGTTTTAGCCGGCGAACCCGGTGTTATGGCCAAACTGCAGGCGTTTTCCGGCCGGGCGGTTGACGGACACGCACCGGGGCTGAAGGCGGAAATGCTTAATGCGTACATTTGTGGTGGCATTATCAGTGACCACGAGTGCATAACCGTCAAAGAAGCCAGGGAAAAAATTGCCAAGGGGATGTACGTCCAGATCCGAGAGGGAACTTTTGCTGCCAATCTCGACGATCTGCTGCCGGTTATCGATGGTTTTACCT
>JAOAFP010000095.1 GCA_026416215.1 Negativicutes bacterium
GCTGCGGGTTTGCTCGGCGGCTGCGGTCAGCCCGAACCGCATCCCCTCAATAACCCTTGCCACCGGCACTCCCCGCAGTACCTGTCTGACTCCCTCATCCACCAGCGAGCTGGCCAGAATGGTGGCCGTTGTGGTACCGTCGCCCACCTCGGCCTGCTGAGCCTTGGCAATATTGATCAGCATACGGGCCGCCGGGTGATTTGTATCCATCTTATCGAGTATTGTGACCCCGTCATTGGTGATAACCACCTCGCCAAACCGATCCACCAGCATTGTATCCAGGCCCTTAGGCCCGATCGTCCCCTCCACTGCCGCCGCCGTCGCCCTGATAGCGTTGGCATTGGCCAGCAGCGCCGCCATCCGTTCGTCTATTTCATTGCCGTTACCGGCTTTGCCGCCAATGTTCATCGATGCTTCCTCCTAATTTTGTCCGATCCGGCGGGCAACTTCGTCAATATGACGCCGCATGAACCCTAATATCGCGGAAATGCGCCCGTACTCCATGCGGGTTGGTCCCAGCACCGCCACCTTCCCCACCGTTTGCCCGTTCAGGCGGTAAGTTGCCTGTACGATGCTGCAGTCCTGTATGCCACTGAACTTATTTTCCCTGCCGATGGTGATAATAAGACCGTCCCCCTGATCTTCATTGCCCTTATCGAGGATATCGCACAGGACCCGCTCTTCCTCCAGCACCGACAGCAGGTTTCTCGCCCGATTGCTGTCGCGGAACTCTGGCTGATCCAAAATTTGGGTTGTACCCCCTAGGTGGATTTTTTGCCGGCGCGAGGCCAGCAGCGTCTGGCGGACCACCTGGACAGCCCGGTCGATCACTTCCCCTCCCGGCAGGGTGCAGTCCATCAGTCCCCGCCAGTCTATATCGTTTATTGCCTCGACGGTCTGGCCGGCAATGCGGTTGGTTATAGCCTGGGCGATGCGCTGCAGGTCGGCAAAATCCACCCCGCCAGGGATGTTGATAATGCGATTTTCCACCAGTCCGTTGTCAGTAACCACCACGGCAATCGCCCTGTCGTCGTCCAGCGGCAGAAACTGCAGATAACGGAACCGGCATTGGCTGAACTGGGGACTGACCACCAGCGAAACGTTGCGGGTGAACCGGGCAATTATTTTTGCCGTTTCCTGAAAAACCTCCTCCAGTGATCGAACCTTATTGCGATACCAGTTATCAATGAACGCTATGTCCTGCTCGCTGATCACCGGCGGTGACATCAGACAGTCCACGTAGTAGCGATAAGCCTTCAGCGACGGCACACGACCGGCAGACGTGTGCGGCTGCTCAAGAAAGCCCATTTCCTCAAGGTCTGACATCTCGTTGCGCACCGTCGCCGGACTTATCCCCAGCCCGCTCTTGCGGGCTATGGTCCGCGAACCGATTGGCTCGGCGGTAGCAATGTAGTCGTCGATGATAGCACGCAGAATCTGCCACTTGCGCTCCTCAGCCACACCAAATCACCACCCTTGTGTTTTATTAGCACTCTATTTGCAAGAGTGCTAATAAACTGTAATCTATATTAGCCCATTTGCCTGATAAAGTCAAGACAACCGGACGGTACCCAAAAAAAAGAAGCGGCGTTGACCGCCGCTTCGTCTGTTATCCATCGACAAACCATCACCGCCGCGAAATATTTTTTATCTCGCCGGCCAAGGCGTCGGCCACCGTGCCGACAACAATCTGAACATTGTTCTTGTTAAGCCTGATAACTCCCGAGGCTCCCAGCTCCCTCACCCTGCGATCGTCAACTTTCCCGGCGTCGTGGAGCACCAGACGCAACCTTGTTATACAGGCGTCAATTGTCTGAATGTTGTCCGGTCCGCCTATGGCTTCCAGGTACAAAGCTGCCCTGTCCGCCAGACCCCCCGCTTTTTCCCCAGCCGGTTTCTCCTTCTCTGCCCGTTCTTCATAGCGGCCGGGGGTGGGAAGGTTAAATTTTCTGATCACTGCCAAAAACAGCAGGTAGTAGACCACCGCCCAGACTAGCCCCACCACCAGCAACAGCGCCGGCTTGGTGGCCTTGCCGAAATTAAGCAGATAGTCGAACAGTCCGGCCGAAAAACCAAAGCCATCCTTAATTCCCAGCAAGGTACAAACCGCCAGCGACAGTCCGGTCAGCAGGGCGTGGGCAAGATACAGGGCTGGTGCCAGAAACATAAAGGTGAACTCCACCGGTTCGGTAATGCCGGTAAGGAACGAAGTCAGGGCGATACTCAGCAGCATACCGCTAACTTCCCGCCTCCGCCCCGGCCGGGCTGCGGTGATCATCGCCAGACAGGCAGCCGGCAGGGCGAACATCATAACCGGGAAAAATCCGGCCATGAAGTTTCCGGCCGCCGGGTCACCGGCAAAAAATCTTGTCAGATCGCCATGCACTACCACTCCGGCTTCGGTGGTGAAACTGCCGATCTGAAACCAGAACAGGGTGTTGAGAATATGGTGGAGACCAAAAGGAATCAGCAGGCGGTTGGCAAATCCGAACACAAACGAGCCGGTCCAGCCCGAATTTGCCACCGCATCACCACCGGCTTCAATCGCATGCTGAATTACCGGCCATATCAGCCCGGCCGCTACCCCGACCACCAGCATGGTCAGCGACGTCACGATCGGAACAAACCGCCGGCCACCGAAAAAGCCAAGAAAGGCAGGCACTTTGATGTCGTGATACCGGTTATACAGCACTCCGGCTGCCACACCGGAAACTATGCCGGCCAGCACCCCCATATTAATGGTTTTGTTGAAGGTAACCGCCACCTTGGTAACCACTAGGTAGCCGACGGCCGCAGCCAGCCCGGCAATGCCGTTGTTCTCCTCCGCCAGTCCCACGCCGATACCAATGGCAAATATAAGTGGCAAGTTGTCAAACACCGCGCCACCGGCGTTGGCTATCCAGGGAATGTTTAGTAAATCCGGCTGCCCCAGCCTGAGCAGCAGGCCAGCCGCCGGCAGCACCGCCACCGGCGCCATCAGTGCCTTACCAAGCTTTTGCAGGACTGCCAACAGTCCGCTCCTCATGATGTTCCTCCTCCACACAGATTTTTCGAGCCAGCCTGGGAAACCGGCGGCAACCGCCGTTACGGGCCGCTCAGTTGCCCGTCATGGCCTCGTAAATCAACGCCATCACACTGCCATAGCGGTTAGTCTCGAGTTCTGCGGTGGCAAACCGGTTGGGCGGCTGAACCACCGGGCTGTGAATACGGTTGGTCAGCAATGCCACCGCCATGTCGTTCTCAAAATCGATCAGCGTGGCCGTACCGGTCCATCCGCTGTGGCCGACCGACGAACTGCTGGCGTAGGGGCCGAACAGCCACTGGCGGTTTTTGTTCCAGCCCAGTCCAATGGTGATATCGTGGTCGGAAATTTTGCTGAACTGTTCCTGGGTGTACTGATCCCACAACCTCACCCAGCCATAGCCGCCGCGGTTCAGCATCACCTGCATCAACACCGCCAGATCGGACAAATTGCTGAACAGACCGGCATGTCCGGCCACCCCGCCCAGACTGTACCAGCATTTTTCATCGTGCACCTCTCCCTGAAGAGTATAGGTGCGGATATTGGGAAAACTTACGTTGAAATCGCGGGTGTTGCCGCACCGTTCAGTCGCCGCGCAGTCCTCCGGCCCGAATCCGTTGGCCAGGGGCAGGTAGGTGGTGTGGGTCAGCCCCAGCGGCCGGTAAATATTATCCCGGACGTATTTGTCCAAACGCTGGCCGCTGACCAGCTCCACAATATACCCAAGCAAAATGAAGTCGGTATCGCTGTACACTGATTTTTCGCCAACCGGGCGCACCAGCGGCGTTTTAACCAGACCGGCCAACGTCCGTTCCCGTTCCTGGGAAAACTGTCCGGACTTTTCGGCATCAGTCGGGTCAAAATAGCGGACTTCAGGGCCAAAACCAGCATTGTGCAACAACAGGTTGCGCAGACTTATCTCCCGATACCCATCGCGATCGAACTCCGGTATAAACTGGGCTACCTTGTCGTCAATATTGATCCTTCCTGCTGATACCAGCTGCTGTAAAGCGTACACCGTGGCGTACATCTTGCTGTTCGACGCCAGATCAAACAAAGTGTCAGCCGTCAGTTTGCACCACTGACTCTGCGGCAACAGGGTGGTTTGGTCGTACTTTTTGCCGTAGCCGTAAACCGTCTTTTTAACTACTTTACCGTTTTTGACAATCACCAGTGCCGCTCCCGCCAGACCGGCCTCAATGTCGTGAGCAATCAGGCGGTCGACGGCCTGCAGTTTGTCCGGTGACAGGCCGACCTGTTCAGGACGTCCCTCGGTCAGAACCGGGTAATCGACCATAATATCGCAATACCCGCCCGGTTCAGCCACCACTTCGGTCAGCTGCAACTCATTCATCCCGTCACGGGTCAGCTTCCCGATATCGATCTCCTGCACGCCGCCGGCCTGCCAGTTAACTGTCAGTTTACGGCCGTTTACCGCCAGTCTGGCTGAAAACAGGCCGTGGTTGATTATCCTGATCTTTCCCTGACCGGCGTAGCCCCTGAACGATCGCCGGTTCAGCACGTAGATCTGCGGATCGTCATCCTGGTCGGGAAACCGCGAGACAATCTGGCTGCCGTCGGCAACAAAACGGCTGGCCGCCGACAAACAGTCACTACCGCTCCCGGCCAACATTACAGCCATTATAATCAGCCACCCCAGTCCGGTCGCAAAAAAACGGCGTTCAGACCGAACGCCGCAAAGCTTAAGCCTTTTCAATCTTGTAAAGCTCGCTGAGACCGGCAGTAACCCGGGTGCCAACTGCCACCTGATCGACAATCTTGAACGCATCACCGTTGGTGACGATGACCGGGGTGACAACCTTTTTTCCGGCCGCCTTGATAGTCTCAAGGTCGGCTTCAATCAATGCCTGCCCGCACCGGACCTTGTCCCCCTGTTCCACCTTCTTGACAAACCCCTTGCCTTCGAGATGAACAGTGTCGATGCCGACGTGAATCAGCAACTCCACCCCGTCCTTGTTTTTCAGTCCGACCGCATGCCCGGTCGGAAACAGGGTGACCACCTCTCCGTCAAAAGGAGCCACCACCACCCCTTCCTGGGGCATAATTGCCACACCGTCCCCCATCATCTTCTCGGCAAACACCGGATCCTCGGTTTCGGTCAGTTCCACCACCTCACCGGTAAGCGGTGCCATTATCCCTGCTGGCCCCTTGCAACACTCGCTCTCGCCGCTACAGCACGACTTTCCGCTTCCGCCGAACAATTTTGAGAAAAAGCCCATTTTTTCTTCCTCCTCTGAAATTTATGTGGTCAGTCCAATTACAGCTATCCCTAAACCAGCCCGGACTACCCGCTCGGTCCCGCCGCCGGCCGGCGCAGAATCTCCAGTGCCCCGGCCACCAGCCCACCGCATTTCGCCAGCGCCCGCCTGGCTTCGTCCGCTGTCACCCCGGCCAGCAGCATGGCAACCGCCACCCTGACCTCCCCCTCTGCCTCACTCAGGGCTGCCGTAGCCTGCTGTTCGTCAGAACCGGTAGCCAGGCTGACAATCCTCCTGGCCCGCTGCCGAAGCTTCTCATTGGTGGCCTGAACGTTCACCATCAGGTTGCTGTAGACCTTGCCAGTCCCTGTCTCTTATACACATCT
>JAOAFP010000010.1 GCA_026416215.1 Negativicutes bacterium
TCTTTAAGCAGGGAATAGAGTTTGGTTATCAAGTAGAATATCCCGATAACTGGCTTGCTTACGGTTCGCCATGGGAAGTACTCCGCGAGGAACTCACCTATCGTGTAAAATTTGGCGGTACAGTAGAATTATATCATGATGCAAGTGGCAAGCTTCGCTTCAACTGGAAAAGCACAGATGATGTTCTTGCCGTGGCATATGATATTCCCATCCCGGGCTATAAAAACCACACCGTCAATAACCTTCGCTTGTGGCAAGCACGCGCAACAGAAGACTTCGATTTTCATTCCTTCAACGAAGGCGATTATCTAGGCGCTGTCGAGCGCAAAAGCGAAGCTGAGACTATCTCGAAAGTTCTCTATCCCAACGATAACACCGTTGCTGGACGTGCGCTTCGTCTGAAGCAGCAGTACTTTTTTGTATCGGCCGGTCTGCAGTCGATTGTCCGCCGCTATAAAAATGCCGGCTACGATATCCGCCAGTTCGACAAATACACCGTTATTCACATTAACGACACTCACCCGGCCCTTGCCGTTCCAGAACTGATGCGAATTCTCACCGTTGACGAGGGGCTGGGCTGGGGTGAGGCGTGGCAGATCTGCACCCGGACGTTTGCCTATACCAACCACACGATTATGGAAGAGGCACTGGAAAGGTGGCCAGTCAAGCTGTTCGCCAAAATCCTGCCCCACATTCACGCAATCGTGAACGAAATCAACGAACGGTTTTGCGACAGCCTGTGGAGCAAGTTTCCCGGAGAGTGGCAAAAGGTAGGACAGATGGCGATCATTGCCCATGATGAGGTCAAGATGGCCAATCTGGCGATTGTCGGCTCGTTCTCGGTCAACGGGGTGTCAACCCTGCACACTGATATTCTCAAACAGCACACCTTCAGCAACTTTTACCAGCTTTACCCCGACAAATTCCGGGCAATCACCAACGGGATCACCCACCGTCGTTTCCTGATCAAGGCCAACCCTGGGCTGACCGAGCTGCTCAACGAAAAGCTGGGCAAGGGCTGGTACGCCGATACCGCCCAGCTGAGCGGGTTTGCCAAGTACGCCGACTGCGTTGAGACCCAGGCTGCCTTGCGGGCCATCCGGCTGGCCAACAAGGAGAGAATGGCCCGTTACATTCTGCACAACAACGGGGTGACCGTTGATCCGCACTCGATCTTTGATGTACAGATCAAGCGTCTGCACGAGTATAAACGCCAGCTGCTCAATGTTCTGCACATAATGCACCTTTACAACCGCCTGCGTGAGCATCCTGGCATGCCCATCCATCCCCGCACCTTCATCTTCGGTGCCAAAGCGGCCCCATCGTACCACATGGCCAAACGGATCATCAGACTGATCAACGCGGTGGCCGACAAGGTCAACAACGACAAGTCGATCAACGACAAGCTAAAGGTGGTGTTTCTCGAAAACTACCGGGTGTCGGTAGCGGAGAAGATCATCCCGGCTGCCGACGTTTCCGAGCAGATTTCAACCGCCGGCAAGGAAGCGTCAGGCACCGGCAACATGAAGTTTATGATGAACGGCGCCCTGACCGTCGGCACCCTGGATGGGGCCAACGTCGAAATGCTGCAGGCAGTGGGCGAGGAAAACATCTTCATCTTCGGGCTGAAGGCCGAGGAGGTTCACCGGTTGCAGCACAGCGGCAGCTACCGCCCATGGGACGATTACGAGAATAATCAGGACCTCAGCCAGGTTATCGATCAGCTGCATAATGGCTTCTTCGACGACGTGGCCGAGCGCGGGGCGTTTGAGCCGATTTATCGCAGCCTGATGCAGGGTATGGGTGCGCAGCCTGATCCCTATTTTGTTCTGAGGGATTTTGCCGCCTACGCCAAAATCCAGGAAGAGGTGGACCGCGAGTACAAAAATCCCCGCCTGTGGTGGCGCAAGGCCATTCTGAACATTGCCGCCTCGGGGGTGTTTTCCTCCGACCGGACGATCCGGGAATACAACGAACAAATCTGGCAGCTGCCCCAGCACTGGTTTGACCGTGGCGGGACAGCCACCAGCGACACCAGCCATGTCGGATGGTGAAAATTGTCAAGCGTCGCCCAATCTGTTATAATCCCGGATGCAGCCATTAATTTGCCTTGGGGGGAAGATAATGAAGGAAAAGATACATCCCAAATACAACAACAAGGTCAGGGTGACCTGCGCCTGCGGTACGACGTTTGAAACCGGTTCGGTCAAAAATGAAATCAAGGTGGATGTTTGTTCGGCCTGCCACCCGTTCTACACTGGCCAGCAGCGGACTGTCCAGGCCCGGGGACGGGTGGAGAAGTTCAATCGCCGCTACGGCAAGGAATAACCGGGCGGAAGCTGGGAACGATGACGGCAGGGCGGTTGGCTCTGCCGTTATTTGTGTGCCTCGTTGGCCGGAGTGAGGTAAAAGTGGGTCAGGAGAAAGTCTATTACGGCGGGCAGGCGGTGATCGAAGGGGTGATGATGCGGGGGCGGGATAAGCTGGCCATTGCCGTGCGCAGCCCGCAGGGTGAGATCGTGACTGCCGTCCACCAGATTGCCTCGCTCACCGACCGCCACCGCTGGCTCAAATGGCCGTTGATCCGCGGGGTGGTGCAGTTATTCGAGGCCCTGGTCTGGGGAATCAGGGCTCTGTCGTTTTCGGCCCAGGTGGCGGGGGAGGAACATGAACAACTGAC
>JAOAFP010000011.1 GCA_026416215.1 Negativicutes bacterium
AGATGTGTATAAGAGACAGACATAGCCCTGACGATCGGAATGGCAATACTGCTGGCAGTTGGGCTGTTTATCGTGGTTCCGACTGCCGCCACCAGGCTGCTGCACCGTCTGACCGACCACCCGTTTTGGCTTAACGTGGGTGAAGGCGGGCTGCGGCTGGCCATTTTTGTCGGCTACATAGGGTTCATTTCTTTATTTCGCGACATCAGGCGGGTTTTCCAGTATCACGGGGCCGAACACAGGGTGATCAATGCCTTTGAGCATAAGTCGCAGCTGCTGGCAGCCGAGGTTCAGCGTCACAGTATGCGCCACCTGCGCTGCGGGACGAGCTTTCTGCTGCTGGTTATGGTAATAAGTGTGGTGGTGTTTGCCTTTCTCGGCTGGCCAGATCTCTGGCTGAGGATTTTATCGCGGGTGGCAATGTTGCCGGTGATCGCCGGGTTGTCCTACGAACTGCTCCGGCTGTGTGCCCGTTATCCCGAATGCTGGCCGATCAGGCTGATTGCCGCCCCCGGCCTGTGGCTGCAAGCTATGACCACTCGGCCGCCCGACGATCATCAGGTGGAAGTGGCGATTGTTGCCCTGCGGGCAGTGCTGCCGGATGGCGGGGAGGTGAACTAATTGCTGGAAAAATTACAGGCCATCGCCGACCGGTACGACGAACTGGAAAAGCAAATCAGCGATCCAGCAGTGATCGCCGATCAGAAAGAATGGCAGAAACTGACCAGGGCTCATGCCCGGCTCAGTGAGACGGTCACGATCTACCGGCAGTATCGTCAGGCCGAAAAGGAACTGGCCGACAGCCGCCAGCTCCTGGCCGAATGCGGCGACGAACCGGAAATGCGGCTGATGATCAGCCAGGAAATCGAACTTTTGACCGGACGGTTACAGGAACTGGCCGACCGGTTGCGGGTTTTGCTGCTGCCCAAGGATCCCAACGACGAAAAAAATGTTATCATCGAGATCCGGGCTGGGGCGGGTGGCGATGAGGCCGGATTGTTCGCCGGCGATCTGTTCCGGATGTACTGCCGGTTTGCCGATGAAAACAACTGGCGGTATGAAGTGCTGGACTGTAATGCCACCGGCATCGGCGGGTTTAAGGAGATAATTTTTGCCATCAACGGCGATGGGGCCTACTCCAGGCTAAAATACGAAAGCGGCGTGCACCGGGTGCAGAGGGTGCCGGAAACCGAGGCCAGCGGCCGCATACATACCTCGACAGTTACGGTGGCAGTGCTGCCGGAGGCCGAGGAGGTGGAAGTGGAAATAAACCCCGGCGATCTGAGGATTGATACATACTGCGCCAGCGGGGCCGGTGGCCAGCACGTAAACAAAACCGAGTCAGCAGTTCGGATAACTCATATCCCAACCGGGATTGTCGTCCAGTGCCAGGACGAGAAATCCCAGCTCAAGAACCGCGAACGGGCAATGCGGGTGCTGCGGGCCAAACTGCTGGAAAAGGCCCAGAGCGAACAGCAGGCCGATATAGCCGAAGCACGGAAAAGCCAGGTTGGCACCGGTGATCGCAGCGAGCGGATCAGGACCTACAACTTTCCCCAGGGCCGGGTTACCGATCACCGGATCGGACTGACCGTACACAAGCTTCCCGCCGTGCTGAACGGGGAACTGGACGAAATAATCGGGGCCCTCAGTGCCCACGATCAGGCGCAGAGACTACAGCAAAGCGTGGTATGAGCGGAGGCGTCGCCTGGACGGTCGGCCGTCTGGTCCAGTGGACCGAACGGTGGTTTGCCGAACGGGGGTGTAGCGACAGTCCCCGGTTGGATGCTGAACTGTTGCTGGCTTATGCCCTGGGATACGACCGGCTCGGCCTGTACCTCAACTTTCGCCAGCCGCTGGTGGCCGGAGAGCTCAGCCGGTTCAAAACCCTGATCAGGCGGCGGGCGGCCGGGGAACCGGTGGCTTACATTCTTGGCTGCAAGGAATTTTATGGCCGGCGGTTTGCTGTGAACCGCCAGGTCCTGATTCCCAGGCCTGACAGTGAGACACTGGTTGAGGCGGTGCTGACGGTTACCGGCCGCCAGGGCTGGGACCGGCAGCCGGTGGAACTGTGTGAGCTCGGAGTGGGGAGCGGAGCACTGCTAATTTCCCTGTTGCTGTCCCGTCCTGGCTGGCGGGGCTGGGCGGTGGACATTTCGCCGGCCGCCCTGGCCGTGGCCCGGGGGAATGCCTGTAACCACCGGGTGGAAGAACGGATCAGCTGGTGGCAGTCTGACTGGTTCGGCAGCCTGCCGGAAGGACAGCGTTTCCACTGTTTGATCAGCAATCCCCCTTACCTGAGCGGCCGGGAGTGGGAGGCAGACCGCAGCCGGCTGGGTTGGGAGCCGCGGCTGGCTCTGGTGGGCGGTGACGACGGGCTGGAAGCGATTTTAAAAATTGGCGAAGCGGCCGGACAGTGGTTGCACAGTCCTGGCTGGTTGCTGATGGAGGTGGGGGCGGGGCAGTCGCAGCGGCTCAAGGCCGTGGATTTTCCGGGACTGACTCTGGACTCAGTTTTTCGCGATATCAACCAGATTGAGCGGGTATTGGCGTGGCGTACAAATTAGTTGACCGGCAGCTGATCCAGCGGGCCGGTCAGTTGCTGGCGGCCGGCGAGCTGGTGGCTTTTCCCACCGAAACGGTTTACGGACTGGGAGCCAACGGCCTGGACCGGATGGCGGTGAAAAAAATATTTCAAGCCAAGGGGCGTCCGGCGGATAACCCGCTGATCCTGCACATCGCCCGTCCTGCCGATCTGTCGCTGGTGGCGGCGGAGGTAACGCCGCTGGCCCGGCGGCTGCAAGAGAAATTCTGGCCGGGACCGCTGACGGTGGTGCTGCCGGCCGGCGGGTTGGTGCCGCCGGAGGTGACCGGCGGTCTGGACACGGTAGCGGTGCGGATGCCCGACCACCCGGTGGCACGGGAAATAATAGCCTGGGCCGGGGTACCGGTGGCGGCGCCCAGTGCCAACATCTCCGGCCGTCCCAGTCCGACGACGGCGGATATGGTGGCCCGCGATCTGGCTGATCACTGTGCTATAATCATCGACGGCGGCCGATGCCGCGAGGGGCTTGAATCCACGGTGGTGGACTGCTGTGGGCAGGCGCCGGTGGTATTGCGGCCGGGGGCGGTGACTTATGAGATGCTGGCCGACGTTTGCGGGCAGCTGGTTACCGCCGACATGGCCGGTCAGCGCCGGCGGCACTCGCCGGGCAACCGTTACCGCCACTACGCCCCTGCCGCCCGGCTGCTGCTCAAGACCGGCGAACAGATTGCCGCCGACTGGGAGCTGGCTGGAGAGGGGCGTCAGCATATAGGGCTGATCGTGACCCGGGACACCGCCCGCCAGCTGACCGGCCGATGTCAGGCCCAGATCGTCTGTGGCCGCCGCGGCGACCTGCGCCAATATGCGGCCGGCCTCTACGCCGCCCTGCGATTTTTTGACGATTACCCAGTGGGGGAGATTTGGGCGGAAACGGTGGAGGAAACCGGTCTGGGAGTGGCGATAATGAACAGGCTGCGGCGGGCAGCCGGGGAGGGGGAATGAGATGAAAGTGGCAATTGGTTCTGACCACGGCGGAGTAAATCTAAAGCAGAAAATCAAGGAACTGCTGGTCAGTAAAGGGGTGGATTTTCAGGACTTCGGCACGGAGTCTGCCGATCAGCCGGTTGATTATCCCGATGTAGCGCTGGCGGTTAGCCGGGCGGTGGCGGCCGGGCAGTTTGAGCGTGGGATCTTGATTTGCGGCACCGGGATCGGCGTCAGCATTGCCGCCAACAAAGTCAGGGGTATCCGGGCGGCCCTCTGCCACGACGTCTTTTCGGCCTGCGCCACCCGCGAGCACAACGACAGCAACGTGCTCTGTCTGGGCGAACGGGTGATCGGGCCGGGGCTGGCGGCAATGATTGTCAACATATGGCTGACCACTGATTTTGCCGGCGGCCGTCACGCTGTGCGGGTTGATAAAATCACCGCCTGCGAAAATGGGTGAGGGCAAAGTATTCGAACAGGCCAGGGTGGTATTCGAAGAATTCCTGGCCCGGATTCCCCGGTTTGATCGGGGAATAGTGGTAATTGGCTGCAGCACCAGCGAAATAGCCGGCTGCCCGATCGGCAGCAATGGTTCGCTGGCGCTGGCCGGCGAGGTCTGGCAGGCTTTGACCGATGTTTTTGCCGGCAGCTGCCTGACGCCGGCCGTTCAGTGCTGCGAACACCTCAACCGGGCACTGGTAATCGGGCGCAGCGCCCAGGAGGAATACAGACTGGACGAAGTAATGGCAGTGCCGATATTGCGGGCGGGGGGAGCGCTGGCTGCAGTGGCTTACCGGCAGCTCTGCCGGCCGGTACTGGTCGGGGCGGTGTCGGCCGTCGCCGGGATTGACATAGGAGAAACGATGATCGGTATGCACATCCGCCCGGTGGCCAAACCGCTGCGGTTGACAAACCGCCGGATCGGACAGGCAAGGGTGAATGCAGCCTATAGCCGCCCGCCGCTGATTGGCGGTGAACGGGCGGTGTATACAAGTCAGGGAGGTAACGATGGTAAATTGCAGTCTGAGTGAGTTCGATCCCCAGGTCTTCGCGGCCATAACTGCTGAGTTGCAACGGCAGCAGAACAAAATTGAAATGATCGCCTCGGAGAATTTTGTGTCACCGGCGGTAATGGCCGCACAGGGATCTGTGCTAACCAACAAGTACGCTGAGGGTTACCCGGGCAAGCGCTACTACGGCGGCTGTCAGTTCGTGGATGTGGTGGAAAATCTGGCCATTGAAAGGGCCAGGCGGCTGTTTGGGGCCGAGCATGTCAACGTTCAGCCCCATTCCGGGGCTCAGGCCAACATGGCCGTGTATTTTGCCTTACTCCGTCCGGGCGACACTATTCTGGGGATGAACCTGGCCCACGGCGGGCACCTGACCCATGGCAGCCCGGTCAACATTTCCGGCAAGTACTTCAAAATTGTCCCCTATGGAGTCCGGCAGGACAATGAGCAGATCGATTACGACGAAGTGCGGGAATTAGCCAGGCAGCACCGCCCCCAGCTGATTGTGGCCGGCGCCAGTGCCTACCCGCGGGTCATAGATTTTGCCATCCTGGCTGACATTGCCCGGGAAACTGGCGGCAAGCTGATGGTGGACATGGCACATATTGCCGGACTGGTGGCAACCGGTCTTCATCCTTCGCCGGTGGGGGTGGCTGACGTGGTTACGACCACCACCCACAAAACCCTGCGCGGTCCCCGCGGCGGGATGATTATCTGCCGGGCGGAATATGCAAGGCAGATCGACAAGGCGATTTTTCCCGGCATCCAGGGTGGGCCGCTGATGCACGTGATTGCCGCCAAGGCGGTAGCCCTGAAAGAGGCGATGAGTGATGAATTTAAGGACTATTGCCACCGGGTGGTGGAAAATGCCCGGGCACTGGCCGGGGAAATTGCCGGCAGAGGAATACGGCTGGTTTCTGGGGGCACTGACAACCACCTGATGCTGGCCGATTTGCGCGCTATCGGGCTGACCGGCCGGGAGGCGGAAAACATTCTCGACGACGTGGGGATTACCGTCAATAAAAATGCCATCCCATTCGACCAAACCAGCCCGATGATCACCAGCGGAATACGTATTGGCACCCCGGCAGCCACCAGCCGGGGCATGGATCGGTCTGCCATGACCGAAATCGGTTCGATAATTGCCGATGTCCTGACCAATCGCAACTGCCAGGCCACGCTGACCGGCGCCCGCCGGCGGGTGGCTGAACTGTGCGCCGCTTTTCCCCTCTATCCCGGCTGGCGGGAATAGGCGGCACCGACTAATCAGGAAGGGGTAAACCGTCAATGGGCATCAAAGTAATCGATCACCCGCTGATCATGCACAAGCTAACCCTGTTGCGCGACAAAAACACCAGCACCAAGAATTTCCGCGAGCTGCTCGACGAGATCGGCATGCTGATGGGATACGAAGCAACCCGTGGCCTGCCGCTCGAGGAGGTTGAAATTGAAACCCCGCTGGCAGTGTGCCGTGCTAAAGTGCTGACCGGGAAGAAACTGGCCATTGTTCCGATTCTGCGGGCTGGACTGGCCATGGTCAACGGCCTGGTGCGACTTATTCCGGCGGCCAAGATCGGACATATCGGGGTGTACCGCGATCCCCTGACGTTTGAGCCGCACGAGTACTTCTGCAAACTGCCGAGCGACATAGCCGACCGCTACGTCATTGTCGTCGATCCGATGCTGGCCACCGGTGGTTCGGCAGTGGCGGCGTTGGACCTGCTCAAGGCCAGGGGGGCAAGGACGATTAACCTGATGTGCCTGGTGGCAGCTCCCCAGGGGATTGCCGCCGTGGAGGAACACCACCCCGACGTCGATATTTACGTGGCTGCGGTCGACAGCCACTTGGATGAGCACGCCTACATAGTACCCGGCCTGGGCGACGCCGGAGACAGGGTGTTTGGCACAAAATGAGCGATCAGAAAAATACGGTCTGGTTACTGGGAGTTGACGGCGGTGGCAGTAAAACTGCCGCCATTGCGACCGATCCGGAAGGGCGGGAACTGGCCAGGTGCACGGTGGGTGGCAGCAATTACCATGGTGTCGGCCTTGACGGGTTCACGGCGGCGGTGTCCGGGATTATGGCCAGCATGGCCGAACAGGCCGGGCTGGTCAGGGACAATCTGGCTAAGGCCGCCTTCTGCCTGGCCGGGCTGGATACCCCTGATGATGAAAAAATTCTCCGTCGGGCATTGTACAGCCTGGGGTTTACCGATCGGCAGCTGGTACTGGCTATTGACGCCATGGCCGTGTTTTACGCCGGAGCGACCACCAGTGAAGGGATTGTGGTGATCAGTGGGACCGGGTCGATAGCCATGGCAGTTATGGCTGACGGATCCACTGCCCGGACCGGTGGCTGGGGACACCTGCTGGGCGATGAAGGCAGCGGCTACTGGCTGGGAATCAAGGCCCTGAACAAAATACTGCGGATATATGATCGCCGTTCGGCCGGGGGAGAGAAGCTGGGCAGGGCGATTTTGGCCAGACTTGGCCTGGATGGTTATGAAAGTATTATTGGCTGGGCCTACGACCCGGCCCGGACAAAAAGTGAAATTGCCCATCTGGCCGAGACAGTCTTTGAATGTGCCCGTCAAGGGGATGGAACAGCCCTTCGCCTGCTCGACAAAACCGCCAGACAAATTGCCGGAATGATCAACGTTCTGCTCCAGCGGCATTTTGCCGGGCGGAAAGAGGTTGAAATCGTGTTGGCCGGAGGGGTGCTGGTCCACGGCGCTGAGGTCAGACAGCGGCTGGCCGGTCTGCTGCCGGAAACGGCAATGCTGAGAGTGGTAAACCAGCACCCGGTAGCAGGGGCGGCCAAATTGGCCCTGAAGGAGTATTGCCGGGGTGACCGATAGCCGCAGCCAGGCCATAGTTATCCGGGGGGCCCGGCAGCATAACCTGAAAAACATCGACCTGCAGATTCCCCGCGACCGGCTGACCGTGGTCACCGGCCTGAGCGGGTCAGGCAAGTCGTCGCTGGTGTTCGACACTATTTATGCCGAGGGGCAGCGGCGGTACATTGAATCGCTGTCGTCATACGCCCGCCAGTTTCTCGGACAAATGGAGAAGCCTGACGTCGACTTCATAGCCGGCTTATCGCCGGCTATTGCCATTGATCAGAGGAACACCGGCAAAAACCCCCGTTCGACGGTTGGGACGGTGACCGAAATTTACGACTACCTGCGGGTGCTGTTCGCCCGTATCGGTAGGCCCCATTGCCATTTGTGCGGCAAACCGGTCGAACGGCAGACAGTTGACCAGATCTGCGACAGCATAAGCGACAGCATGGCCGGCCGGAGGATCATCGTTCTGGCGCCGCTGGTCCGGGGCAAGAAGGGCGAGTTTCACAAGCTGCTTGAGCAGATGAGAAAAAAGGGGTTTTTGCGAGCCAGGGTGGACGGGCAAATTTTTGATCTGGGTGAGCCTGTTCCGCTGACCAGAACCAGGCGGCACACCGTCGATCTGGTGATCGACCGCCTGACGGTCAGCGGCGGAAACCGTCTGCGGCTGGCGGAGGCAATAGAGACTGCCCTGCAGATGAGCGAAGGATTGGTGACAGTTGCAGCGGCCGACGGCGGCCCTGACGCGGTTTACAGCGAGAAATTTGCCTGTACCGACTGTCAGATCAGCCTGCCGGAAATTGAGCCCAGGCTGTTTTCCTTCAATAGTCCGCAAGGAGCCTGCAGCGAGTGCTCAGGGCTGGGAATGAAACTGGAAGTGGATTGCAGCCTGGTTGTCCCCGATTCGGGGAAATCGCTTGCCGACGGGGCAGTGGCCGCCATATCCCGCGATCCGGCCAGTTACTATTTTCGGCTGCTGATGGCGGTGGCCAGGCACTGGCACATACCGACTGAACGGCCGTGGCGGGAGCTGGACGAAAGTCAGACCGGGAAACTGCTGTACGGCACCGGCGGTCAGCGATACCGTTTCACCTACGTAAATCTGCACGGACACAGCAGTGAACGGATCAGCCGTTTCGAGGGCATAGTGCCGATGTTGGAACGCCGGCACCGCGATACCGGATCGGACTGGGCGAGGGAAGAAATCGAAAAATTCATGGCTGCCAAGCCCTGCCGGGCCTGCCAGGGAGCACGGCTCAGGCCCGAGGCTCTGTCGGTCAGGGTTGGCGGCAGCAACATATACGAAATAACCGCCCTGACTGCGCAGGCCAGCCGGCAATTTCTGGCCGGGCTGCCGCTGACTGAACGGCAGCAGGCTATTGCCGGTCGGTTGCTGCGGGAAATTACCGGCCGGCTGACCTTTCTCTGCGATGTCGGACTGGAATACCTGACCCTGAACCGCGGTGCCGCCTCGCTGTCCGGCGGCGAAGCCCAGCGTATCCGCCTGGCCACTCAGATTGGCTCGGGACTGACCGGGGTCCTGTACATTCTGGATGAACCGAGCATCGGTCTGCACCAGCGCGACAATGCCCGGCTGCTGGAGACCCTGTTCAGCCTGCGCGATCTGGGAAACACCCTGATTGTGGTCGAGCACGACGAAGATACCATTCGGGCGGCCGACTACATAGTTGACATCGGACCGGCGGCCGGCGACGGGGGCGGGGAGGTCGTGGCGGCCGGCAGCCTGTCCGACATTACCGCCTGTCCCCGCTCGATAACCGGACGGTTTCTTTCCGGCGAGCAAAAAATTGAAATTCCCCCGGTCCGACGCCGGGCCGATCACCGGTTTATCGAGGTGGTGGGAGGGTGTGCCAACAATCTCAGGGACATAACCGTGCGCTTCCCGGTCGGCTGTCTTACGGCCGTCACCGGGGTGTCGGGGTCAGGGAAGAGCAGTCTGGTCAATGAGGTTTTGTACCGGGAACTGAGCCACAACCTCAACGCCCCGGTCAAACGTCACGAATGGTGCCGGGAAATTCGCGGCTGGCAGTATGTTGACCGGGTGATCGACATCGACCAGTCGCCGATCGGCCGGACACCCCGCTCCAATCCGGCCACCTACACTGGCCTGTTCGACCCGGTGCGCGAACTGTTCAGCCTGACCGCTGAAGCCAGGATTCGCGGCTACCGTCCCGGTAGGTTTAGCTTCAACGTCCGGGGCGGGCGGTGCGAAAGTTGCGCCGGCGACGGAATTATTAAAATTGAAATGCACTTTTTGCCCGACGTTTTCGTTCCCTGCGAAGTCTGCAAGGGAACGCGCTACAACCGCGAGACCCTTGAGGTCCAGTACCGTGGGTACAACATATCGCAAGTACTGAACCTGACGGTAGACGAGGCGGCGGAACTGTTTGACAACGTGCCCAAAATACGGCGCAAAGCCGGGGTGCTGCAGGAAGTGGGGCTGGGCTACATCAAGCTCGGCCAGCCGGCCACCACCCTGTCAGGAGGAGAGGCACAGCGGATAAAACTGGCTTATGAGTTGGCCAAGCGCAGCACCGGACGGACTCTGTACATCCTCGATGAGCCTACCACCGGTCTGCACGCCGCCGACATCAAAAAACTGCTGGCTGTCCTGCATAAGCTGGTGGACGGCGGCAACACAGTGATTGTGATCGAGCATAACCTTGACGTTGTCAAAGTGGCCGACTACGTTGTCGATCTTGGCCCGGAGGGCGGGGAGGGCGGCGGCCGGCTGATGGCCTGGGGTCAGCCGGAGGAAATCGCCGGCTGTTCTCAGTCATACACCGGGCAATACCTGCGGGCGGTCCTGGAGCGGGGCTGATGACGGAGGACATAAGGCAGCAGATCGCTGCCGCACCGGCCAGCAGCGGGGTTTACTTCTTTCGTGACGGTCATGACCGGGTTTTGTACATTGGCAAGGCCAAACTGCTGAATCAGCGGCTGAAAAGTTATGCGGCTGCCGGTGCGGCGAGCGGCAAAACCGGAAAAATGCTGGAGCGGGCGACCCGGGTTGACTGGATTGTCACCAACAACGAAACCGAGGCCCTGTTGCTGGAAGCACAGCAGATCAGGCAGCATCGGCCGGAATTCAACTGGCTGCTCAAGGATGACAAAAATTTTCCCTACATTCGGGTTACAGTCGGCGACCAATGGCCGGCTCTGGCTATAACCCGCAAAGTCAGCCTTGACGACGGAAACCTCTGGTTGGGGCCGTACGTTGACGGAAGGCGGTTGCGTTCAGCGTTCATGCTGGCAAGGCGGCTGTTCCGCTTCCGGACCTGCAAAACCATGCCAAGGCAGCGGGCCTGTCTGCAATACCAGCTTGGCAACTGTCAGGCGCCCTGTCTGGGGAACATCGACCACCGCCAATACCTGGATGACGTGCGGCGGGCAGTCGAACTTCTCCGCGGTCGGGTAGCCCAGGTCAGGCAGTTTTTGCTGGATAAAATCCGGCAGCTTGCTGACAACTGGCAGTTCGAGGAGGCCGAACGGCACCGCCGCTGGCTGCAGGATGTCAATCTCCTGGCCGATCAGAGCCGGCCGGTCGCCAGCCGGGATGATTTTGACTGCCTGGCATTCGGGCGGGCCGGTCCGGTGGCGGTGGCGGTCATTCTCCAGATTCGGCGGGGACAGCTTATCAACCGGCTGCATTTTCAGCTCGATGGTGGCGATGGCGGCGGTGACACCAAAGATGAGGGGATGATGCAGGCCTTTGTCGCGGACTATTACCTTCTGCGTTCTACCGACATCCCCCCCCGGATTTGCTTGGCCGGCCTTTTCAGCCCTGCAGCCCGGAAGGAGCTGGCTGGGGCGATTGCCCTGCATCGCCGGCGACGGACAGCGATAATTCAGCCCCGGAGCGGGGAAAGACATGAATTATGCCAGATGGCTGCCGGAAACGCTGCCGACTTGTGCCGGCGGCTGCCGCTGCCCCGGGACAGTGGCTGGTATGAGAGGGGACAGCGCCAGCTGTCCGAACTGTTGTCGATTGAGGGAAGTTTTCGGCGGATTGAGTGTTTTGACATTTCTCACCACGCTGGCACCCAGGTGGTGGCTGCCCGGGCGGTGATGACCGACGGGCGCTGGGACAGGCCGGCTTACCGGCGCTACAAAATATCCCGGCAGCGCAATGACGATTTTGCCGCCTTGCGGGAAGTGCTGCAACGGCGGTTGTCAGCTGCCGGCTCCGACCGTCCCGATCTGATCATTATCGACGGCGGCAAGGGGCAGCTGGCGGCCGTCAGCCGCCTGTGCCGGCAGGCTGGTGTGCCGGTGATTGCAATTGCCAAGCGGGCTGAGGAAATATTCACGGCCGACCGGGAGCAGCCGATCGTTTTGCCGCCGGCATCGGCGGCCCTCCACATTGTGCAGGGTTTGCGTGATCAGGCCCACCGGCTGGCCGTGGCTTACCACCGGCGGCTTAAGCGCCGGGAAACGGCGGCCGGGCAGCTGTCCCGCCTGCCGGGAATCGGGCGACGGCGGGCGGCGGTTCTGCTCCGGCACTACGGCAGCCTGCAGCGGCTGAGGGAAGTTTCGGTGGAAGAACTTTGCCGGCTGGAGGGAATTGGCAGGGTCCTGGCTGAAAAAATCCGCGAATTTTTCCACCGCCGGATAAATTTCTGAACACCGGTGGCGGCCGGCAGGAATTTGGCGTTTGGTGGCAAATAAACCAGTGAGGCAGGATAGTGTAACGGCAGGATGGTGAATGATGAAGGCACTGATTGTTGATGATTCAAAGGTGACCAGGGGGCTTCTGCAGCTGTACCTCAACAAGCTGGGAGTCAGCGATATTGAACAGGTGGCGGACGGGGTTGAAGCGTTCGGCAAAATCAAACGGAAAAAGTTTGACATTGTGTTTCTCGACATCGGTCTGCCGCTGGTTAGCGGGCTCGAGATACTTAGGAAAATTCGCAGTGAACTGGCGGAGGAGAGCAAGGACACCCATATTATTATGTGCACCGGGGCCAACGACGAAGCTTCGGTCCGGGAAGCGATTGGTCACGGGGTGTCGGGTTACCTGCTGAAGCCGTTCTCAATGGAGCGGCTGGCCGAGGTGCTCAGGATCGCCGCGACCCGCAAGCAAAACGGATAGCCGGCGGCGTTTGGGCGATTGAATTTGCCCCGCCCAGGTGGTATACTGGATTTGTCCTATAAAGCGTCGCGAGACGTCAAAATAAACGGAGGGGAAACAATGGCTAAGTACAAATGCATGGCTTGCGGCTACATCTACGAGGAAGAGATGGGCGATCCCAGCAACGGCGTAAAGCCGGGGACGGTCTGGGCCGATGTTCCTGAGGACTGGGTATGTCCGTTGTGCGGCGTCGGCAAGGAAACGTTCGAGAAGGTCTAAACGGTACAGGGGCCCGGTCGTCCAGATGACCGGGCCCCGATCTTTCCCGACAAAAAAGAGAAAAAAACCCAAATTTGCCCCCCACCCTTTACATCCTTCCCGACAGCGGTTATAATTGGGGTGCGCACAATATGTTGTGCGTAGGAGTCGGAAAAAACCGACTTGACCACACTATCTGGCGAACGGAGGAATGGGCATGCTCAGGAGTTTCAGTGTCAACGGGGTGGCGGTGACAGTTGACGGCGAGATCGGAATCGAGGAGATGACGGCGGTTGTCACCGAGGAGTGCGAGGTAATGAAGCGCGAGCGCAATCAGGAAGTAGCGTCAGTGCATATTTCGGTTCTGGGTGATGATGAACTGGAAATCATTACCCGTCCCAAGTCTCCGATCAGGCGGGTGCGGCGCATAACCGGCTACCTGTCGGAGATTGAAAACTTTAACAGTGCCAAGCGGGCGGAGACTGACGACCGGGTAGTGCATGTGGTCTGAATGGGCGTTGGGCCCGGCAGCCGTTGATATTCTGGCCGCCGGACGGTGACAAACGGTGACAAAGGAAAACGGGTTCGGTGGAATGCATCCACTGAACCCGTTTTGATCTTTCTGGTGGAGACGAGGGGAGTCGAACCCCTGTCCAAAAGCATCGTAGCAAAGGCATCTCCGAGCGCAGTACGGTGAATGGATTTCGCGCGGCCTACGCCCACCGACAGGCGACGGACGCGCTATTCCCGTAAAATTCCCGCCTGTTGCCGGGAAGAACGGGCAGGCGGTAGTCTGTTAAGTGACGCCTAACCTCAGGCCACAGACAAACCCAGGGCAGACGTTAGCGGCGTTAAGCTGCTAAAGCGTATTCTTGTTTTGCGTTTATTGGTTCCCACCGTTTAACGGGCTGGTGGAACCCCGGCTCGCTTCCTTTGCCCCGCGTACCCCTGTCGAAACCAGTACGTCCCCGTTGTAAGCGGGCACCAAAACAGCCCTGCTACCCAGATTTTAGCACACCACCCGTTTGCCGGCAAGCGCCCATGTCGGCCGGATCAACCGTGGCGGCCCAGCGAACGCTCCATTTCCCGCCGGGCATCGCGTTGGGCGATATCCTGACGTTTATCGTACAGCTTTTTGCCGCTGGCCAGTCCCAGTTCAATTTTTGCCCGGCCATTTTTCAGATAAATCTTCAGCGGGATCAGGGTGTAGCCCTTTTCCCGGGTTTTGGCGTACAGACGGTTTAATTCCCGGCGGTGGAGGAGAAGTTTGCGGCGGCGCAGCGGATCGTGGTTAAAAATATTGCCTTTTTCGTAAGGACTGATATGAAGGTTAAACAGCCAGAGCTCGTTGTTGTCGAAGGCGGCGTATGAATCCTTCAGGTTGACCTTACCGGCCCGCAGCGATTTTATTTCGGTGCCGGTCAGGACAATTCCGGCCTCGAGAGACTCGTGGACGTGGTAATCATGGCGGGCCCTGCGGTTGTCACTGATAATCTTCAAACCGGTTTTTCCGTTCATTTCACACCCCGTTCCGGCGGCAGGAGAAATATCCCCGGCGGCCGCCGGCAACGCAAATTATTTCCGGCAGGAATAACCGTACCGGCCGGCGAATTTCCCAGTGCTGGCATTATGAGGATTATAGCAGGAGAGTACAAGGGACGGCAACTGAAGTCACCGTCCGGCCATGCCGTCCGGCCCACCGCCGATCGGGTCAGGGAGTCAGTGTTTGCCATTTTGTCCGGCAGGCTGACGGACGCGGTGGTGCTTGATCTGTTCGCCGGCAGCGGGGCGTTGGGACTGGAAGCATTGAGCCGGGGGGCGCGGCGGGTGACTTTCTGTGAACGGTCAGCAAGTGCCATCGCCTGTCTTCTGGACAACGTCGCCCGGTGCCGGACCGGGCCGGTCTGCCGGGTTATCCGCGGCGACAGCCTGAGCTGGCTGATCAGGCTGGCGGCCAGCAGGGAGAGGTTTGATCTGTTGCTGGCCGATCCCCCCTACAATGCCGGACTGGTTTCCGCCACTGCCGGGCGGAGCGGCGCGGTTTTAAACCCAGGAGGGATGCTGATGCTGGAACACTCCCGCCACGAGCAGCCGGCCGCCGGCTATCCGGGGCTCGAACTGTGGCGGCAGGAAAGGTATGGTGAGACCATGGTCAGTTTTTTTATCAGACCGGCAGAACCGGCAGCGGAGGAGAATAGTGACAGGTGAGAACGGCAGTTTGTCCTGGAAGTTTTGATCCGGTTACCCTCGGTCACATAGATGTTTTTGAGCGGGCGGCCCGTATGTTCGACCGGCTGGTGGTGGCGGTGTTTGGCAATCCGGCCAAACGCCCGTGGTTTTCGGTCAGTGACCGGGTGCAGATGCTGAGCGAGGCCACATCCCACATCGAAAATCTGGTGGTCTCGTCGTTTGACGGGCTGTTGCTCGACTTTGTCCGCCGGCAGCAGGCCAGGGTGATTGTACGGGGACTGAGAGCGCCCAGCGATTTCGAGTATGAGTTTCAGCGGGCCCTGTTGCTGAAACGGTTGGCCCCCGACGTGGAAACTGTGTTTATAATGACCGACAGTCAGCTGTCCTGTGTGAGCTCGAGCGCGGTCAGGGAACTGTCGGCGTTTGGCGGCGATGTGACCAGCCTGGTTCCACCGTGTGTAGCCAGGAGGGTGGCCGGGCGTTATGGTAATACGCCCGATAATGGTGTATAATCATCGGTTGTGGGATATATACTATAACGAGTGGCAAGAGGTGGTTTATGCAAAAGAGCAAAGTGGAAAACGTTCTGGGCGAAATCGACATCCTGATCTACGAAGCACGGCGCATACCGCTCAGCGACTACATTGTCATCGACTGCCGGGAGATTAGTTCGCTGATCGATGACCTGAAGGACGCCATTCCCTCCGAGATCAGGGAAAGTCGGCAGCTGCTCCAGGAGAGGGAGAGGATTATCGAAAATGCCAAGGCTGAGGCCAAAAGCATTGTCGATCTGGCCACGGCCGAACGTGACCGGCTGATCAGTGAGCACAATGTGACCAGGATGGCCAACGAACAGGCGGCCGATATCATCCGGGCTGCCCAGCAGGAAGAGCGTACCCTCCGCAGCAACGCCATGGCCTATGCCGATGACATATTCAACTATATCAGCGCCAGGACCGATGAAATGGTCGGCATAATCCAGAAGGTGCACGAAACCGTCCAGCAGGCCCACCAGAGTCTGCATGAGGAGCGGCTGCGCGACGGCTGACCATCACTGGACGATCAGCAGCGGTGGCTGGCGGTAGTCCCTTCCGCCGATCTGGACGGACGGGGTAAGCAGACCGAAAATGTCGCTGCTTAGTGTGTCCAGCAAAAGCTGCTGCCGTCCGGTTTCGGACAGCAGCTGGCTGCGCAGGGCGGGTGCCGGCCGGGTGACAATCGGCAACGACGCCGTCCGGCGCATAACCGACAGCAATCCCTGCCCCTGGCGGTTGAAGGCCAGTGGTCGGATGTAGCCTGGTCCGGCTTGATTGAACAGCTCGACCTGTTCCCGGCTCAGGCCGAACAGGCAGTTGAGCAGGCAGCGGCTCAGGCGGCCGGTGTGAAACCTCTTGCTTTTGCAGGCGGCCAGCAACTGCCGGCAGTCGCCGGCCGAACGTCCGAGCCGGCACAGTTTGTTCTCCAGCCCTTCGGAAATACCCGACAGTCCGGCCAGCTGTCCGGGGGATAACAGCCGCAGCCGGCTGAGAACAAGCCGATCGTAGAATTGCCGGTCGAGGACAAGGAGGCCTTCATCCAGCAGCCGGTGCAGCCACTGGCCGGTAATTGGCGGTAGTCCGGCAGCGCCGGACGCCAGGTAGCTGTGCGGATTTTCCCGCAGCTGGAGGCGGATGGCACCGGCGCTGGCAAATTCACCGCCGGCCTGGAGCTGGTTGTGCCGGGAACCGCGGCGGCGGATGGTCAGCAGTTTACAGCCGGCCTGATGGCGATCGATGGCCCTGGCGTATTCGACGGCCAGAATGTCGTTGGGTGTCAGTGGCGACAGGCGGATTGCCGGTGCCAGGGCGGCGGCGACGCTGGCGGCGTAGGACTTTCCGCTGCTGAGATGGTGGCGGATTTTTTGTTGGACACCTTCCTGGCTCAGGGCCAGGGCGGCGGCGGTAATGGCGGTGAGGTCGCCGGTCTCGCTGCCGCACACTACCCGGTCGACCAGGCCGGTGGCGGCCAGTAGCCGGATGGCCCCGCTGGCGAACCCCTCGGCACTCTGGGTGGCGAAACAGTGCGGCAGTTCCAGGACCAGATCCACCCCGTTGCGGACGGCGACGGCTGCCCGTTGCCACTTATCGGCAATAGCCGGTGTCCCCCGCTGGGTAAAGTTTCCGCTCAGCACGGCTATGGACAGCGGGGTGCCTGCGATTGATCGAGCGGTCCGGAGGTGAAAAGCGTGGCCGTTGTGAAAGGGGTTGTATTCGGCGATTATTCCGGCGGCCCGCGGCAGCGGACGGCTCTTTGCGTGTCTCATGTGGGAGATTATAACACGAAACGGGAGGGAGCGGAGTGAAAGTACTGGTGATTAACTGCGGCAGTTCATCGCTGAAGTACCAGCTGATTGACATGCGCGACGAACAGGTGCTGGCCAAAGGGCTGGTCGAGCGGATCGGGCTTGACGGGGCGTTTCTGACTCATTATCCGTACAACAGTGCCAAAAAAGTGTTCAGGCAGGACATTCCCGACCACAAGTGCGCGATTGGTCTGGTTATCGATGCCCTGACCGCCAGCGGTCACGGGGTGATAAGCTCGATGGACGAGATCAACGCCGTCGGCCACCGGGTGGTTCACGGGGCGGAAAAATTCAAAAGTTCGGTATTGGTGACCGAGGAAATGCTGGCAACCATGGAAGAATGCGTGGAGCTGGCTCCGCTGCACAACCCGCCCAATATCATGGGCATCCGGGCCTGTCAGGGCCTGATGCCGGGTGTGCCGCAAGTCGGTGTTTTTGACACCGCCTTCCACCAGACCATGCCGGCGTACGCCTTCCTTTACGGTCTGCCCTACGAGGCCTACGAGCGCTACGGGATCAGAAAATACGGTTTCCACGGCACCTCCCACCGTTATGTGGCCGAGATTGCCGCCAGCATGATCGGTCGACCCAAGGAAGATATCCGGATTATCACCTGTCACCTCGGAAACGGCGCTAGCGTGGCGGCGGTCAAGTTCGGCCGGTCGATCGACACCAGCATGGGCTTCACCCCGTTGGAGGGACTGGTGATGGGGACGCGTTGCGGGGATATCGACCCGGCCATTCCGGCGTTTCTGATGAAGAAAACCGGGATGGACAGCAGCGCCGTGGACAGCTATCTGAACAAAAAATCCGGCCTGCTGGGTATTTCCGGCGTCTCCAGCGATCTGCGCGACATCGAGGAAGCGGCGATGGCCGGTAATGAGCGGGCGCAGATCGCGATTGACATTTTCGCCTACAACGTCCGCAAGTACATTGGCGCTTATGTTGCGGCGATGGGAGGGGTGGACGCCATTGTCTTCACCGCCGGAGTGGGCGAGAATTCGATCGTGATGCGGGCTAAAATTTGCAGTGGCCTGGAATACCTGGGACTGACAATTGATCCGGTGTTCAACAACGTCCGTGGCCAGGCTCAGGAAATTTCCAGCGTCGGCTCCCGAGTCAGGGTGTTTGTCATCCCCACCAACGAGGAGCTGGTGATTGCCCGCGACACCAGAGACATCGTCGAGCACCTCTGAGTGTCGGCTGGTTGGGGCCGGCCCGGATGGGGCATAAAGTAAAAAGAAAAGGCCTGCGGCCTTTTCTTTTTTTGTTACTGCGCCCTGGATTTACCGGCCGGCGGCTTGCTGTCGGCCTGCGGTCCGAACAACACCACCCGGTCAGTGGCCGGGTAAACATCTTTGGCCAGCAGCTCCCGGCTGACTTCTGTACCGTTGGCGTAGCGCACCCGCCAGGTTGTAACCCCATATTCGTTGTATCCAGCCACTTTTTCCTTTTCAATGCCCGGCGGCAGGCTGCTGTCCGGCTGGCGTACGGTGTTAAATGGTTTTTCCCAGTAGTCGGTGCGGATAATTTCCACCCGTGGCCGACCGTCGCGCATGTGGCCGAGAATGTATACAGTGAGATAACCGCCGCCGGCCCGGGCGATAATATAGGCGTTGTGACCGCTGTTGTTGCGGAATTTAAAGTCGATCAGCCCTTCAGCCACGGTGGCATCTAGCCCGACCGGAACATAGGCCGGCGGATGGGAATGGGACGAACGCTCGACTATTTCCATGTCAGCCAGCAGGACTGCATTATACAGGGTGCTGCTCACCTGACAGACCCCGCCGCCGTAATCGGTATCGGGCAGGCCGTCGACATAAACGGTGGCCTTCTGCCAGCCGTTTTTTTCGCTGCGGGGGCCAACCGCCTGATCGTAAGAAAAAACCTCACCGTTTTTCACCAGCCGGCCGCTGATCTGGCGGGCGGCCAGCTCGACATTGGCCGACCGGCTCCGATCGGCCGGATCATAGCGGGTGCCGTACTGAGAAACAACTCCGTCAATTTCGTCCAGATCGGCGGTTGTGACCTCGGCCGGAGCGGTTTCGTAGGGCAGTTCGATAGTCTGGTAGAGGGTGTGCTGCAGGCCCTTGGTTATCCTGTCGCGGGCGGCGTCCACCGCCAGCCGCCGGCCTGGCTGATCGGCAGTCCGCCGCAGGCTGCCGTCGGCGTTCAGGGACAGCGTGGCACTCTCCGGCGTCTGATTGGTAGCAGACTGAATTTCCGCCAGCAGGCGATCGACTGCTGGCCGGTCCACCCGGTACTGCAAAGGAATGTAATAATCGCTGAACAGAAGACCAATGCGCTGGCGAAGGTTACCCAGCAAGCCGGGGCCGCGGCCCACCGCATAAGCCTGTTCGGCTAGCTGGCGGCAGTCCACTGCCAGACCAATCCGTTCGGCTGACACAGTAACGTCCGGACCCGGGATCCTGAAAACAGCCACCGGCGAAGCAAATCGCGGCACGATCTCGCGCTGCAGCCGGGTGGCCGCTTCATCGATACTTAGCCGGTCAAGCAGCACATCTCCCACCCGTACGCCGCTGAGAATGCCGGTGTTGGCAAGCTGCAGCAGCCAGGTTGCCGCTCCGGCCAGAATAACCGTCAGAGCTGCAGCTGCAATGATTTTCTTCTTATGACGCCGGCAAAAAACTGACCAATCCGCCATAGTGGCGCCGACACTACCTTTCCGGGAACATCCATATTTCCGTCACGGATAGCTCTATCATACTCATATTTTGGGCAAAAGCAAGGAGGAAAAACACCGGCGGCCGAGAATAACCGAATAGGAGGTGAATCATGTACCCACAAATCACCGTCGATCTCCGCAAATTTTCCCACAACGTCGGGGTGGCCTGTGCCCACTGTCAGACTGCCGGGGTGACCATGGAACTGGAGCTTCGCACCGGTAGTGCCTGCTCGCCGCTGGCAGTGGCAGCCCTGGCTGCGGGGGTGGACAACATTGCCGTCAACAGCCTGCCGTCGCTGATCGAGCTGCAGGGGGCTGGACTGCAGGCCAGCTACGCCCTGCTGCGGCCGCCGCTGGTCGGCGAAATGGAAATGGCGGTGAGCCACGCTGACTGCATATACGTATCCCAGCTGGTGACGGCCCGCCGGATTGGTGAAACGGCTCTTCAGGCCGGCAAAACCAAGGATTTGATCCTCATGCTTGACCTGACCGGCGGCTGTGCGGGGGAGAGCGAAGGGCGGGTTATGCATCTGGTGGAGGATTTGCTGAACATGAACGGCGTAAGCCTGCTGGGGCTGGCTCTGGCGGCCCGTGGCGGCGATGTCGCCGGCAAACGGGCGGCTCTGGAGCGGCTGGTGGAAATTGCCGAACACGTCCGGGTCAAGTTCTGGGTGGAAATGGCGGTACTGAACGGTGGCGAACCGGCCTACGATGTCCTGCTCGACGAAGGCTCCCTGCCGGCGGGGATCAACCGTTTGCGGGTTGGCCGGCAGATTTTTACCGGCTACGATAACGACCATGATCGTCCGCTGTCGGAGATGTACACCGACGTTTTCGCCCTGCGCACTGAAATAGTTGATATCGACAATGCCGATCCACGGATTGTCCGCTGTGCCACCGGAGGTCTGACCATCGATCGCCGGCAGTTGCGGGTGGCCGACCCTGCAGCCGAAGTGCTGGATGTGGAGGATGACTGTGTGAAGATACTTCTGCCAGCAGGCGGGGAGTGCGGCGATTATATAGAATTTACCACCGATTACCGGGCATTTCTCACTGCGGTCAACGCTCAGTCAGTCGAAAAACGCTACATCTGAACCGCAACGGCAGCCGGCCGGGGTTGTCCGGCCGGAGAGGTGCGGCCTTGTGTGGCCAAAATCAGACCATACGCTGAAAGTAAGGAGAATAGGAATGGAAAAAGCAAAACTGGACTGGTCAAATCTCGGATTTGGCTATATCAAAACCCCTGTGCGGTTTGTTTCCTTGTACCGGGACGGGCAGTGGGACGCCGGCCGGCTGGTCGGTGAGGACACCATTACTCTCAGCGAAAGCGCCTGTGTCCTGCAGTATGCC
>JAOAFP010000096.1 GCA_026416215.1 Negativicutes bacterium
CCCTGGCATGGCTGGCCCGTCCGTTGCCATCGCGTCGCACCCGATCATGAGTCTCCGGCCGGCCATCGCAGCTTAAAACCAGTGCCACCTGATTGTCGCGCAACCAGACAATGTCCTGTTCTTCGACGGAAAATGCGTTGGTGGTAAGGGTAAGACGACAGCGTTTGCCACTTTTTTCCTCGTGCCGGCGCACCGCCGCCACCGCCGCCCTGACCACTGGCAGGTTGATCATCGGTTCACCGCCGAAAAAGTCGATTTCAACATGGCGGCGACCGGCACTGGCCGCAAACAAAAACGCCACCGCCCGCTCAGCCGTCTCCCGGCTCATCAGCCGACGGTGGCCGCCAAATTTCCCAGTACCGGCAAAACAGTAGCAACAACGCAGGTTGCAGTCGTGAGCAACCAGCAGACACATGGCTTTGACCACCGTCGGCGGACGGTAATCAGCCGGTAATTCCCGTCCATTTCCCCACAACTGACCGGCCGCAGCCAGGTTGGCTATTGCCCGCCCGGCCGCCACTATCCGCCGCCGCTGCCGGCCGGTGGCAATGGCAGCCCGTTCAGCCGCCAGCCGCCGGCATCCCTCCAGCGTGGAGCCAGCCAGCAAAAGCTCGTATACCTTTCGGTCAACCACGTGCACAGCCCCGCTGCCCCGGTCAACCGCCACCCTTATCCCTTCCCGCTCAAACAGGTGTACTGCCGGCTCCGCCCCACAGCCGGCGGCAGTTGCTGCGCCGGCCAGCGATTCACCGGTTTCTTTCGTCACCAGTTACCGATCCTGTTGCTGGCAAACCTGATTGCCAACCGTGCACGAAGTTTTGCAGGCCGACTGGCAGGATGCCTGGCACTCGCCGCAGCCGCCGGGTTTCACCCCCTGTCGTCCGTTGCATAAAGTTATGATCATCGGTTTGGTTTCATGGTCTTTCATCGTAACGTTTCTCTCCCCGCAGTTAATTTTATACCTTATATACCGGGAAACGCCAGCTTGCCCCGTTTCATCCGCTGTCAGTCGGCAACTAGGCCCCCCGGTTCGCCGCTCGGTATGGGTGGCAAACTGCTGCCAGCCATCTTCTCACGGATTTTGCCCTCGATTTCCTCAGCCAGAGCCCGGTTGTCCGCCAGAACGCTTTTGACCGTTTCCCTTCCCTGTCCCAGCCGGGTGGCTCCGTAAGCATACCACGCTCCGCTTTTCTGGACAATATCAAGTCCGACGGCAATGTCGAGCAGGCTTCCCTCCCTGGATATTCCCCTGCCGTACATTATATCAAACACGGCCTGCCGGAACGGCGGTGCCATCTTGTTTTTCACCACCTTGATCCTGGTGCGGACGCCGATATTGTCGCTGCCGTGGGTTATCACCTCCACCTTCCTTACATCAAGCCGCACCGAGGCATAAAATTTGAGCGCCCGGCCACCGGTGGTGGTCTCCGGATTGCCGTAGCTGACGCCGATTTTTTCCCGAATCTGGTTGATGAATATGGCCAGCGTCCGGGATTTGCTTATAATGCCGGTCAGCTTGCGCAGGGCCTGCGACATGAGCCGGGCCTGCAGCCCGACGTGACTGTCACCCATTTCACCCTCAATTTCAGCCTTGGGAACCAGAGCCGCCACCGAGTCGACGACTATGACATCCACCGCCCCGCTCCTGACCAGGGCGTCAGCAATTTCCAGTGCCTGTTCACCATTGTCCGGCTGACTGATCAACAGGTTGTCGATGTCCACGCCCAAATTCCGGGCGTAGACAGGATCCAGGGCGTGTTCGGCGTCGATAAACGCGGCAATTCCGCCCTTTTTCTGGGCTTCGGCCACCACATGCAGAGCCACGGTGGTTTTGCCTGACGATTCGGGCCCGAATATTTCCACCACCCGTCCCCGCGGCAGCCCACCAATACCCAGTGCCAGATCGACGGCCAGCGAGCCGGTGGAAATAACCTCAATATTCATTTTCTCCGCCGCTTCTCCCAGCCGCATGATCGAGCCTTTGCCAAAATCCTTCTCGATCTGGCGGATGGCCAGATCAAGCGCCCGCTGCCGTTCACCGCCGTCGCCGCCGGACAGGCCGTTGACCGGTTTGGTTTTTACTTCCTGCATGGTTGTCACTCATCTCCTTCGTCGTGTTGTTTTTGAAGCTCACGGCGGATCAGATCAAGGGCCGCAAGCACTGTTGCGTTGCGAATCTGCTCGCGGCTGCCAGTCAAGCGCAGCTCCTGCCATGCCGGTCTGATCTGACAGCCAGCAACCGCAATGTAAACCAGCCCTACCGGCTTGTCAATGCTGCCCCCGCCCGGCCCGGCAATCCCGGTGGCCGCCACCGCCAATTCCGTCCCCAGCTTCCGCCAGGCTCCCTCGGCCATCGCCACCGCTGTTTGCCGGCTGACTGCCCCGTATTCGGACAAAGTACGCTCCGGCACCGACAGCAGATTATGCTTTACCTGATCGCTGTAGCACACCACCCCGCCAGCCAGCCACTGCGAGGCCCCGACCACGTCCACCAGCCGGGCGGCCAGTTTGCCGCCGGTACACGACTCGGCCACCGCCAGCCGCCAGTTGCGCTGAACCAGCAGTTCGCCGATCATCGACGGCAGATCCTGTCCCCGCCAGGAATAAACGTACCGGCCGACCCGGGCGGCAATGTCGGCACAAGCCTGTTGCAGCATCTGTCGGGCCTGGTTTTCCCCGGCGGCATGGGCCGTCAGCCGGATACAAACCCCGTCAGTGCCGGCCAGCAGCGATATTCGCGGATTACGGTTATTGCTCAGGATACCGTCCAGCGTTTCGGCCAGCTGGGCTTCGCCGATGCCAATGGTCAGCACCCGGCGGGTTTCGATGACCACGTCAGGAGCCAGGCGTTGCCTGAGCCACGGCTGCAGCCGGTTGGTCCACATCCACCTGCACTCGGCCGGCGGTCCGGGCAAATGGGCGACAACTTTGCCGTCACCGGTCACCAGTACTGCCCCCGGAGCCGTGCCCACCTGGTTGTCCAGCACGGTACTGCCTTCGGCAAACCAGGCCTGCCGGAGGTTGTTTTCGGTCATCGGTCGGCCACGGCGGGCAAAAAACCGGCGGATGGCATCGGCACTGGCCTGATCAAACCACATTTCCCTCCCCAGCAGACCGGCTGTAGCCTGCTTAGTTATGTCACTGGGAGTTGGCCCCAGACCGCCGGTGGTCACCACCAGCCGACTGCGCTGCAGGGCACCGGCCAATGCCTCCCTGATCGCCGGTTCATCATCTCCCACCATGGTGATCAACCCAACGTCCAGCCCCAGGTCGTGCAGCTCACAGGCCAGCCAGTCAGCCGTAGTGTTGGTGGTTATCCCTAGAAGCAGCTCGCTGCCGGTGCTGATAATTTCTGCTTTCATCGCCGGTTTTGCCATTTTATCTGAACATTTGTTCTGTCGTCAATCATCTCGTTCGCCAATCAGGTCATAAGCAAAGCCCTGGCTTATCCGACAGGAGATAAAATCACCCGGTCCGGCTCCGCCAGCGTGCTCGACAAAGATTTTGCCGTCCACATCTGGGGCCTGGCGGAAACTCCGTCCGTAGACCCCGTTCAGCAGCTGCCGGTGCTCACCCTCGACCAGCACAGTCAGCCTGGTGCCCTCCAGTTGCCGGTTGCGCCGCTCAGAAACATCGGCCTGCCTGGCCATAAGACGGTGATAGCGTTCGTTTTTGACTTCTTCAGCCACCTGTCCGGGCAATGATCCGGCAATTGTCCCCGGTTCCGGTGAGTACACAAACACCCCGGCGTGGTCAAAGCCGGTTTCGGCAACAAAGCGTTCCAGTTCAGTAAAATCCTCGTCGGTTTCTCCAGGATAACCAACGATCAGCGATGTTCTCAGGGCGGCATCGGGCATCAGCTGACGAATCTGCCTGAGCAGTCTTACAATGTCGGTCTGCCCCTCCGGCCGGCCCATACTGATGAGAATCCGGTCGCTTATATGCTGGATAGGGATATCGAGGTAGCGGCACATTTTGCTGTTTTCAGCCATAAATTCGAGCAAATCGCGGCCAACCCGGGCCGGATGGCAGTAAAGCAGCCGCAGCCAGACCAGTCCCTCAATCGCTGTCAGCTGCCTGAGCAACGGCAGCAAATGCTGGTCACCGTCCCAGTCGCTGCCGTAGGCCGTGGTATCCTGGGCGATCAAATTAAGCTCGCGGACACCGCCAGCCACCAGCCGTCTGGCCTCGCTCAACACCGCCGCCGGCGGCCGGCTGGAAAGCCCTCCCCTGATCAGCGGTATCGAGCAGTAATGGCAGCGATTGTTGCAGCCGTCGGCTATCCGCAGCCAGGCGGTATAAGCCGGGGTGGACAGACGGCGGGCAGGCAGGACCGGCATGCTGCTAATCCGGTCCTCGACGCACCACAGTCGCTCTCCCCGCCCCACTCTGGCGATAATTTCCAATATCGCCGGCCAAGCCCTGATCCCAATCACCGCATCCACTTCATCGATTTCAGCCAGCAGTTCCTGCCCGTGGCGGGCCGACAGACAGCCGCAGACCAGGAGTTGCCGGCAGCGATGCCTTTTGTAGCCGGCCGCCCGGAGGATGGCAACTACCGATTCTTCCCGGGCAGTCTCCACAAACGCGCAGGTGTTTACCACTATGATCTCCGCCCGCCGCAGATCCCTGACCGGCCGGCCGCCGGCCGACTGCAACAGGCCGGTTATATACTCGCCGTCAACGGTATTTTTTGCGCATCCCAGCTGGATTACCGCGAAGTTGCCCAGCCGGGCCGCTGGTTTTTCGGTCACAGTTTTTGCCTCCCTGTCCGGGACGGTTTTTTGTCTCCTGGACGGTTTTCCCTCTTCTGTCCCGACCGGCGGGCCACCCCACCCGCAGCTTTTCGGCAGCCGGCCGGCCGGTGGCGGACCGGTCGTCCGGTCATCGCACCCGGTGTCCCATGCAACAGGCACTTTTTACCCGATCCGATCAGGTCCGGCCGCCGCCCTGCCCGTAGTGCCTCCCTCACCAGTTGTCGGTTTTTGGGATCGCGGTACTGAATAAGTGCCCGCTGCCAGGCCTTCTGCCGCTGTTGCCGGCACACCGCCACCTCTTGCCCGCTGAACGGGTCGATGCCGCTGTAATACATGGCTGTAGCCAGGCTACCAGGAGTGGGAATGAAGTCCTGAATCTGTTCGGGATGGTAGCCCCAGTCGCGGACACACTCGGCCAATGCTATTGCCGCCGCCAGATCGCTGCCGGGATGGCCGGAAATCAGGTAGGGAACGACATACTGTTTTTTACCCAGCCGCTGGTTAATCCTGTCGTACAGCTCCCTGAACCGTTCGTAGACCGATATCGACGGCTTGCGCATCAATTTCAGCACCCGGGGATGACAGTGCTCAGGGGCGATCTTCAGCTGACCGCTTATATGGTGCTGGCACAGTTCGGTAAGAATTTCCCGGCGACGGGGATCGGCCATCAGATAGTCGTAACGCAGTCCCGATCTGATGAACACCTTTTTGACCCCAGGCACTGCCCGCACCGCCCGCAGCACTTCGAGATATGGCCGGTGATCAACCACCAGATGCGGGCACAGACGGGGATGCAGGCACTGGCGGTTACGGCAAGCGCCCCTGCTCTGCTGGT
>JAOAFP010000097.1 GCA_026416215.1 Negativicutes bacterium
AGATGTGTATAAGAGACAGCCATGGTCACCAGGTCGGGACGCAGCCGGGCAAATTCTTCAATCGCCCTGCGGCCATTCTCAGCCTCGCCAACCACCTCGTAGCCATTGTTGGTCAGGATGTCCTTGAGCATAACCCGCATGAAAGCTGCGTCGTCAACAATAAGAACTTTTGCCGCCATTGTTTACTCTCCTAACTTTAAGGGTTTATACTGACTTGCTTATTGATTTTCAACGGTCCCGCCGGCCAGGGCAGCGCTCAGGATTTCACCGCCCTCTCCAGCACCCCGACAATGTCCGTAACCTTAACCGCAAAATTTTCGTCGATCACCACCACTTCACCCTTGGCAATCAGTTTGCCGTTCACCAGAACGTCCACCGGCTCACCGGCCAGCTTGTCGAGCTCCATAACCGCCCCCGGAGCCAGATCCAGTATTTCCCGAACCAGTTTGCGGGTTCGTCCCAGTTCAACCGTCACCTGCATCGGGACGTCCATTATCAGTCCCATGTTGCCCTCGCCGGGCGGAATGGTCATCGGCTGTAGCTGGCCAAACTGCACTGGTCTGACCGCCACACCGGCCGCCGGGGCGGTCGGCGCCACCGCAGCCGCCGCGGTCGCCGGAGCGACAGTACCGGCCGTCACGCCTCCCGTGCTCGCCGCCGTCGGCTTGGGAGTTGGCGACGGCTGGGTCACGGACCTGATGCCCCGGGCCAGACCGCTCACCGCCGACGGGGGCAGCAGGTGCCAGAAATCCTCGGCCAGCACACCGGTTGCCTCGATGTTGTAGCTCAGGCACAGAAAGGAACTGTCTCCACCCTCCCCCCAGTCCTCGTCTCCATCCCAGTTGACCAGCCGGGTAGCCGGTGGCATCATATCCACCCGTTGCTTGATTTTGCCCGAAATACCGGTAGCCACCGAGCTCAGCATCTGATTTACCGCCTCGCCCACCGCACTGGCGTAGAGATCATTAAGCTCCTCGGGCAGGCTATTCATATCCAGCCCCATCATCAAACCGGCAATGACGATGGCCATCCGCTCGGACATCACGATCCGGCTCGTTCCCGTCAGAGCGCCGCCCATTTCCACGTCAGCCAGCAATACCCGGCCAGTCCTGCCCTCGCGCAGCTCCGCCCACGTCTTTTCTTCGCAGCCAGCAATGCTGATTTTGACCTCGCCACTCAGCAACACCCCCAGTGTGCTGGCCGCGCTGTCGATCGTTTCGGCGATGCACTGCCTGACCTGCTCCAGGTCCTCGCCAGCAATCACCCGGTCCGGCCTGCCGCCGTCGGCTCCCGGCGCAAACGACTGATCATCGCCGCCAGCGCCAGCCCGCAACAGCTGATCAATTTCCTCCTGGGACAGCAAGTTACTCTTCATTTTCTTCCTCGCCTCCACGCCTGAATGCTCGCGTTATCTGCACTGCCACCCGATCGCCGTACAGCCCCGGCCGACATTTGAATTTACCGATCTTATCGACGTAAACATCCAGCTCATCGTCAATTTTAGTCTCAAGCGGTATCACGTCGCCTACCTGAAGGTTCAGAACGTCAGCCACCGGCACATGGCTAACCCCCAGCCGGACAATCAGCGGCAAGTACAGCGATTGCAGCCGTTTGGTCAGCGCCGCCACCTTTTCCGGGGTCACCGCCCTGGTCATGCCGGTGGTGACGTAAAAGCTGGTGGTCAGTTTAGGCAGCACCGTCTCCAGAACGAAATAAGGCAGACATATATTGATCAGACCCTCGGCCTTGCTTACCTCGGCGTGGAGGGTCACCAGGAGAATTATGTCGTTGGGGGTGACAATCTGAGTAAACTGCGAGTTGTCCTCGATCCTTTCAAGGTGGGGCTCGATGTCGACGAAGCTTTTCCAGGCATCTTTCATATGGTCCATGATCTTTATAATGATCCGGCGCATAATCACTTCCTCGATATCGGTCAGCCCCCGGGTCTTCACCGGTGGCAGTCCCGGTCCGCCGAACAGCCGGTCGATCATCGCAAAGGCAATGCTGGGGTTGATCTCCATCAGCGCCTTTCCCTGCAGGGGATTCATCTGAAAAACGCTGATCACGCTCGGGTTGGGCATCGACGAGACAAATTCACCGTAGGTAAGCTGATCGACCGACACAACATTGACCTGAACCATCGCCCGCAGCTGGACCGACAGGTAGGTGGTTATCAGCCTGGCAAAGTTTTCGTACATCATATAGATAGTGCGGATCTGATCCTTGGAAAACTTGTCCGGCCGCTTGAAGTCATAGGTTTTGACCAGCCGCTGCTGCTGCTGGTCTTTCATATCCTCAACCGTTACCACCCCGCTCGACAGCGCCTTAAGCAGCTCGTCGATCTCAGACTGGGAGAGAACGTCGCTCATTCCTCCGGCCAAAAATCCTCACCACCTTCCTCGGTCAGAATCAGCCCGGCCTTCAGCGTCCAGGCCCGGCCCGCCATACCCTACTGCAGAATCTGTCCGGTAATGTACACCCTCCACACGGCATTGGTCCCCAGCGCCTCGTTTATTTTGTCCCTGAGCGTGGCTTTGAGTTTGTCCTCCTTGGCCGGATCCAGGTCATCGAGCTTCAGTTGCCGCAGCACCGACAGAGCCGCGTCCCGCATCTTAAATTCGGCCGGACCGAGCTGTTTGGGATCTTTGCCCTTGAGCGGGAATTCCGGGTCCAGTTCGAGCACAATGTTGATTTTCAGCATTTTGTTGCTGGCCGGACCGCCGATGTTGACTATGAACCCCTCCTTGGCATCGCCCAGAGGATAAAAAACCCCAGGGTCGGCGTGTTCTTCCTTGCCGGCCGTTTCTCCGCCCGGCTTCGCCTGACTCTTCAGCAACTTGCTGGCAACAAGATACGATATCCCACCGGCTGCCGCCACCGCCACCACAATCACCACGATCACCATAATCAGCGGGAAGCCTTTTTTGCCTGCGTTTCCTGCGTTTTCTTCCGCCATCGTCCTCTCTCCTGCCAGAAAATTGTTATCCGCTCCCAGCGGCCGACACCCGCAGCAGTCTGGCCCTATACTCTGCTACTAAATTCGCCACCACCGCCATTTTTTCCTGCACGATTATTTTTTTCCCGGTCGTCAGGGTGATGATCGTATCAGGGGTGGCCTCAACCATCTCCACCAAGTCGGCGTTTAGGAAAAACTTCTCCCCGGTCCGCAGTTTGGTCAGCTCAATCAACCCGCTCACCCACGCAGCTTGTCATGTACCCGCGGCCCGGTTTTTTCCGGCTGGGCCACCAGCTTTTCCGCCACCCCGCCCAGGGTGGCCGCCAGCTTATCATTGCACTTTTTGCAGTGCCGGCCTTCGGTGATCATTTCCGGGCACGATTCGCACTTGTATTCAATGGCAAACTCACTGCTCAGCCGGCGGTTGCGCACCATGCGCATTACGTACTTTTCCTTCACTCCAGTATCTTCAACTATCTCTTCGAGTTTGGCTTTCCCGCCCCGCTGCCGGAGATACTCCCGGATGATGTTGAACTGTGCCTCTTCAAGCTGAACGCAATCCGGGCACTTGTCAGAGTAATATTTGGTGAACATCCGCCCGCAGTCCGGACAGTTGACGATGGTCTGCATACACATTCCCCTCCCAACAAAATGCGAAAATTTTCCCGAATATACTAACACAAATATTCAGAAAAATAAATACAATAATATCCGTGCAGCACGGTTAATTCCGGCTCTGATTTATCATTTGCGTCTCCGTCGCCCAAAACGGAAAAGCCGGCGAGAAATTGGCCGAAAAAATTATCTCATTCCGGCTGACGGTCTTCTCCGTGGCTGTCCGGTCTGTGCTATAATAGCGTCCGCGACCAGCGCAATGGGGGGGGACGGCTGACCAATGATCGCCATACCGGTGTGCGACGAGGAAATAAGCGGATGGTCGCAGCGGGAGTCATTCGCTGCGGTGTCGCTTTACCTCGATTTGCTGCAGCTAAAAAGCCTGTCGCTGCGACAGCATTCAGACCAGGTTGCCAATTACGCCGTCAGCTGCGCAGCCGTCATGGGACTGCCTCCGGAGGAAATCCTGCGGATCAAGGTTGCCGCCCGGCTGCATGATATCGGCCATCTCGCCACTGACAACCTGATCCTCGGCAAACTTCCCTTTCTCACCACCCGGGAGCTGTCGCAATACAAAAATCATTCCCGGGCCGGGGCAAGCATGCTCGAGTCCATCCCGGAATGTGCCGACATAACACCGTATATCAAGCATCACCACGAGCGCTGGGACGGTCAGGGCTTCCCCAGTCGCCTGAAGGGAATCAATATACCAATCGGTGCCCGGATTATCGCTGTGGCCGATTATTACGATCGCTACATCAACCCGGCCGCCCTCAACTGGCGTAAAAAAAAGAGCGAGGCGGTGGCCGAGCTGCGCAATCAGAGCGGCAGCCGCTTCGATTCGGCCGTGGTCAGTGCCTTCATCAAATCTCTGGGCCGGCACTGACTTTCGGTCACCCGTCCACCTTATTCCCCGTTCCTTGTCTGTCCCCGACAGCTTTTTAACGATAATCCTGCGGTCTGGCCGTGCACAGTGCCAGACCGCTTATTTTTTTCACCCCCGCCCGCTGAAGGACCTCGACGCACTCGCTGACGGTCGCCCCCGAAGTCACCACGTCATCCACCAGCAGCACGTGCTGGCCGGCCAGCGCCGGCCGGTCTGTCACCCGGAAGCACCCCCGGACGTTACGCCGCCGTTCGGCGTGGCCGGACAGCTTGTACTGAGGCAGGGTGTCGGCCGAGCGGTCGATGGCCGGTCGCCACTCGGTCCGGTTGGCCGCCAACCAGCGGCGAAAGATCAGCTCAACCTGGTTGTACCCGCGTTGCCTAAGCCGTTCGGCAGCCAGCGGCACCGGCACGGCCACAGCCGGCCGGTCGAACCAGCCGGCCGCCGGCCAGAGATCATTGATCGCCGGGGCCATCTGCGCCAGGGCCGCCGCCAGCCACAGCAACGCCCCCCTATCGCCGTGGAATTTGCCCCGGTGCAGAAGTTCTTTCACCGGCCCGCGATAAGCGAACAGCATCACCAGCGGCACTGCACCGGTAGTAATATGGGTTCTGGCGGCCAGCCACAGATCGCGCGGCAGGCACTCCTCGCACCAGTGGCGCTCCACTCCGCCGTCCCGTCCACAACCCGGGCAGCGGTGAGGAAACAGCATCGCCACCAGCGACTTCCACCAGCTGCCCCAACCGGTCATCACCCCGTTCAGTCCCCGATGTAATGGCAGCCGCAGGAAGCCGGATTGGCCAGGGCCGCCCGGACAATACACTCAGCAGCTATTACCGCGTTACGCAGCTCGATGATGTTGCGGTTGATCACCGCCGTACTGTAAAACTGCTCGATGCGGTGACGGAGATAATTTATGTCCGACAGCGCCCTGCGCAGCCGCTTGGCCGAGCGCGACGACCTCGAACTACCCCCGGGTTGAGCAAGGACGGCGCGCCGTCGCGGTGCGGTCTGCTCGACCCGCACCGCGCTCCAGGCCGCGAGCCTACTTGCGCAGATG
>JAOAFP010000098.1 GCA_026416215.1 Negativicutes bacterium
GCTTACACTCAGCAGTTCCCCCCGTGCGGCCCGACACCGGTCGGCCCCGCCCACCGCCAGCAGCACGGCGGTCAGCACTGTCAGCCCGGCCAGCAGCCGTAGCAGCGTTCTCTTTCCTGTGAGCACCGGCCGGCTCACCTCCCCCGGACGCCCGTCAGTCAGCCGCTGGTCAGCCGTCCGACAAAGTTGCCGATGCGGGTGAAGGCCTCCTGAAGGTTGCGGCGGGAAGCAGCATAACAGCAACGGACAAACCCCTCGCCGCATTCTCCGAACGCCGTGCCCGGCACCACTGCCACCCGTTCCTCAATCAGCAGCCGTTCGCAAAAGTCCAGCGAACTCAGTCCGGTTTCGGCAATCGAGGGGAAAACGTAAAACGCCCCCCGCGGCTCTACGCACTTTAAACCGATCGCCCGGACCATATCCATCACCATCACCCGCCGGGCGTTGTATTCCTCCACCATCTGCCGTACTGACTCCCGGCCGTTTTCCACCGCCTCGACCGCTGCCGTCTGCGACATGGTCGGCGCGCACATAATGGTATACTGGTGGATTTTGGTCATAGCCGCAATCAGCTCGGCCGGCCCCAGGGCATAGCCGATCCGCCAGCCGGTCATGGCGTGGCTTTTCGACAGCCCGTTCAGCAGCAGGGTTCGCTCATGCAGCCCCGGCAGAGTGGCTGCGCAGCAATGCTCCCCCTCGTAGGTCAGATCGGCATAAATTTCGTCCGACACCAAGATGAGATCGTGTTCCCTTACCAGCCGGGCGATCCGTTCCATTTCGGTGCGGGTCATCACCGCCCCGGTGGGATTGCTGGGGTAACCGATGAGAATGGCCTTGGTCCGCGGCGTGATCGCCGCCGCCAGGTCCCCGGCCGTAACCATGAAATCGTTTTCAGGCCGGGCACAGACTGCAACCGGCCGGCCGTCAGCCAGCAGGATCACCCCCCGGTAGGACACAAAGCACGGTTCAACAATGATCACTTCGTCACCGGGATTGAGAATAGCCCGCATCGCCAAGTCGAGGGCCTCGCTCACCCCCACCGTTATCAGCGCCTGACTGACCGGATCGTAATCCAGGTCAAACCGCCGCCCGATGTCCCGACAGATGGCCTGCCGCAGCTCCAGCAGCCCGCTGTTGCCGGTGTAGGATGTGAAGCCCCGCCGCAAACCCTCAATGCAGGCCTGCTTGATATGCCAGGGAGTTGTAAAATCGGGCTCGCCGATACCGAGGGTAATCACATCATTCATTTCCGAAACTATGTCAAAAAACCGCCGGATCCCGGACGGGGGAATGGACGTGACCTTGCCGGCAATCTTATCCTGCCAGTTCATGGCGTAACCGCCAGCCGCTGATCGTGTTCATCCCCCACCATCAGCACGCCGTTTTCCTTGTAGGTTTTCAGCATAAAGTGGGTGGTGGTGGACTCCACCCCCTCGATGGTGGCCAGCCGCGAGGAAACAATTCCCGCCACCTCATAGAAAGTCCGGCCGTCGATTTCCACCATCAGATCATAGGTGCCGGACAGCAGCCGCAGGGTCTGAACTTCGGGAATGGCCGCTATTTTTCTGGCAATGGCGTCAAAGCCGTGCGCCGACTGCGGTTTGATCTTAAGTTCGATGATCGCCTTCAGCCGCTCGACGTTGGCTTTTTGCCAGTTGATTCCGGCGTAGTAGCCGGTAATGATATTGTCGTGCTCCAGGTCGGCGATCGCCTGGCCCACCTCCTCCTCCGAACAGTGCAGAAGTGCGGCCAGCTCGGCCAGCGAGCGGCTGGAATTTTCCGCCAGCAACTCCAATAATTTGCCCTTCATTGTTCTGCCTCCGTATTATCCGTGTTTGAAGCCGTCAGCCGGCCACGGTAGCATAGCACCGCCGGCGATCACCATTGCCTCGGCACATTGGCCGCTGCGGCGGCAGGAATAGCCGCAGCCGGCAAGAAATTTGCCTGTGCCGGTTTTGCCCGGCCGGCCAGCAAGCCATCCGCGACAGGAGGACCGTACCATGACCAGTCTGGACAGCGGCCAGCAATTCTATGCCGACACCCAGTTTAACAAGATCAGCGTTTCAGCCCAGGAGCAGGGTCAGCCGGAACCGCCGGCCTTTCCCTGTCCGGCCGGCCGGGGCATTGACCTGCCACCGGTGACCAGCCTGAAACTGCCTGCCCGCTCACTGCGCCAGTGCCTGGACGAGCGGCGCAGTCACCGACGTTACAGCGACAAATTCATCTCGGCCGGCGATTTGGCCCTGCTTCTTCATTACTGTCACGGCATTCAGCCCGGAAGCAACGGCCGGCGGCGGACCGTCCCCTCGGCCGGTGCCCGTTATCCTTTTGACTGCTACGTTCTTTGCCGGCGGGTAAGCAGCATTCCCGCCGACCTCTACATCTACGCCCCGCAGTTTCACCAGCTGTTCCCCCACCGCCACAACATCAAGTCGATCAGCCGGCTGGTCGAAGCCTGCCTGCAGCAACGTTTTGTGGCCGATGCGGCCGCCGTGCTATTCTGGGTGGCCGTTCCGGAGCGGACCACCTGGCGGTACAGCGAGCGGGGCTACCGCTACCTATGGCTGGACGCCGGCCACATCGCCCAGAATCTCTACCTCAGCTGCCAGCTGGTCAACTGCGGCTGTTGCGCCATAGCCGCCTTTATCGATGACTACATTAATCACCTGCTCAACCTGCCGGACGGCCAGGCCTGCTACTACCTGGCCACTGTCGGCAGAGTTGCCGGCGACGTCAGTTGCTCCTGAAATCCTTGCCGATAACGATGGTGACCTGACTGGGGTCACCGCTTTTGTCCACCTGGGTTATGAAGCTGAAGCCCAGCCTGGTTTTAAGCGCCGCCAGCAGATTGGGGTCGTCGCTGTGGACGATCACCGTGGTCTGTTTGGTTGACGGGCCGTTGCCCACTCCGCTTACCGTCAGCCCTTTGCCGCGCAGTTCGCCGGCCAGGGCTGCCGCCTGACCGCTCACCCCGCTGCCGTTCTGCACATCAAAGCTCAGCTGTTCGATTTTGACCGCTGACGGCGGAGATACAGTTTTCTTCTCCTTGTTGTCAGCGGCCGCCGGCGGTTTGGCCTGCTGGTTGCCAATCAACCGGCGGTCAGTGCTGGTGTCGCCGCCCAGTTCAGGTATGGCGTGGTCGCTCTGCCGTTCGGCGGCAAAGTCCTCATCGGTTAGACCGCCGGGCACCGAGTCGGCGAAGCGTTCGGCCAGGGCTTTGGTCTGGGCATTGTAAGCGGCATCAACTTTGATATCGTTCATCTGGGCCACCGATTTCCTCACTTCCTCGATGTCCGGCAGCCAGTAGCTCACCCCGTCGATGTACCTGGGCACCCCCGGTACCCAGTACATGCTCAGCCCCTGTTCCCGGGCCTGCCTGGCCAGCTTGGCCAGCTTGACCATTTCAGCCAGCGACAAGTCGGTTTCAATCAGGTCATACACTTCAGCGGCGATTCCCGGCAGCTTGGGCAGCACCTGCGGGGTGGTGGCCTGATCGATCAGCTCGGTGATAAATTCCTGCTGGCGGCGCACCCGGCCAATGTCGCCCTCCTCGTCACGGTAGCGGACGTATTCCAGGGCATGCCGGCCGTCGAGCAGCTGCCGCCCGGGCTGAAGATCGATCTCCAGGTAATTGTCGTCCCACGGGTCGTAGTAGTACATCCGCTTGTCGACATCCACCATCACCCCGCCCAGATCATCGATGGCCCTGATGAACCCCTTGAAATTGACCACGATGTAGTAATCAATCGGGATGCCGAGGAAATTGGCCAGGGCCTTGCTGGTCAGCTCGTGGCCGCCGTAGGCATAGGCGTGATTTATCTTGTCCCAGCCCCGGCCGGGGATGCTGACCCGGGTATCGCGGGGAATGGACATAACGCTGAGTTTGCCGCTGTCGGGGTCGACGTTGACCACAAACAGGGTGTCGGTGCGACCGGGATCGTCGGGTCGCTCGTCCAGCCCCATGACCGCGATGTTAATCCGCTTATGGCCGATCAAGCCGCCCACCGTCCGCTGGGCCACTTTGCGGAAAGCATTATTGCTCAGCCACCAGAAAAACAGCCCGGCCACCAACAGTAAAATCAGAAACAACGCCACCACAATCAGAAGCAGGCGGCGGTTGCGACGACGCTCGGCCAGCCGCCGCTGCATGCGCGACATTTCGATGACAGATACCCCCTCTTTATCCCGGCCGGCGGTCCAATTGACGGCCGGTGTGCCGCTTATCGGCCATTGATCGTCTGATAATAACACGAAACGGGGTTTTTCTCAAATTTCCTCCGGCAGCACCGCCAGCAGGTCAGCAACGATCTGGGCGGTAATACCCCAGATAATCTGTTGCCGGCAGTGGTAGAACAGCACCGGGTATAACCGCCGCCTGCTCCAGTCGGTGGGCCGGTACAACGGGGGAAGCCAGTCCGGCGGGATATCTCCGCTGGGCCTGAGGGCAATTTCCATGTGTCCGGTCACCGGCGTCAAATTTCTAATTTCAGCCACCGGCACCCTGAACAGCCTGGCCACCTCGCCCGCCGGCGGCGACAGCGGACAGTCGTCGATGATCCCGGCATACGGCCAGACCGTCGCCCCCACCGGACTGATCACCCGCGGCAACTGACCGATGATGGTGATGGCCTCAGCGGCAATCCCCAGCTCTTCAGCCGCCTCGCGGCGGGCGGCTGCTGCCGGGTCAGCGTCCCCTGCCTCAATCCGGCCGCCGGGAAAGCAAATTTCCCCCGGCTGGCGGCGGAGATGAGCCGCCCGCACCTCAAACAACAGCTGCCAGCAGCCATCGTGCCGTTGCAGGGCGGCCACCACGGCCGAACTCACCGTCTGCCCGACTACGTGTTCCCGCCCGCCATAAGCCCGCAGACGGCTGGCGATGCTTTTCGTCAGTTGTCTGCTATCGTAATTCATTCCCTTCGCCTCCGGCTGTTTGTTGGGTCTCACCGGCGCAGTTCTACCGCCGATCGTGCCGCCTCGGTCATGATCACCCGGTTGCCGGCCAGCAGCCAGATCACCGCCATGTTGTAGCTTTCAGCCAACTGACGTCCCTGGTCGAGCGGCATAAGGAACAGGGCGGCGCTGGTCAGGGGCGGCATCCCGTCACGACTCAGCACCGTCACCGACCGGAAACGGTCGGCCGGGTAGCCGGTAAATGGATCGATCAGGTGGCAGTACCGCCGGCCTTCGATCAGCGAGTAGCGCTGATAGTCGCCAGATGTGGAGGCCTGTATCCAGTCGGACATTGTGACCACCGCCACCACTTGCTGACTGTCGTCCGGATCCTGCAGGCCGATCCGCCAGGGCTGCCCGTCCGGCCGCCGGCCGATCACCCTGACGTCGCCACCGAAATTGATCAGGCCCGATTCCGCCCCCGCCCGCACCATAGCCTCGGCCATTGCCTGCAACATGTAGGCTTTGCCAACCCCGCCGAGGTCGATGC
>JAOAFP010000099.1 GCA_026416215.1 Negativicutes bacterium
CCGTCAGCCGGCGGACCGGCCGGGTCGGGAATAACAAACATTCCCTGCTGATAGTAATCCCAGTGACCGGATATTTTATACAGGTCACTCTTGGCCATCAGCGGCGTTTTGGTCAGCAGGTATCCCCGTCTTTCCTCCTCATCCTCGATGAACCGCTGGAGCAGCTGAACCACTTTGGCCCCATTGGGCATCAGCAAAGGCAGTCCTTGTCCGATTGCCGGCACTGTGGTGAAGTACTCCAGTTCACGACCGATCTTGTTGTGATCGCGGGCCCTGGCCTCAGCCAGCCTTTGGAGGTAAGCGTCGAGGGCGGCCTTTTCCGGCATAGCAATTCCGTAAATACGCTGAAGCATTTTGTTTTTGGCATCACCACGCCAGTAGGCCCCGGCGATACTCAGCAGCCTGAACGCCTTGATCCGCCCGGTGTACGGCACGTGAGGCCCGGCACAGAGATCAACAAACTCCCCCTGACGGTAGAGAAAAATATCGCTGTTCTCCGGCAGTTCGCCAATCAGTTCGAGCTTGTACGGTTCGCCGAGCTGGCTGAACAGCCGGATGGCCGACTGCCTGTCCACCGTCTCACGGACAATCGGCAGGTTTTCCCTGACGATGTTCTGCATTTCCCGTTCGATGCCGGCCAGGCATTCATTGGTGAGCTTGTCCGGCAGGTCTACGTCATAGTAAAACCCGTTGTCGACCGCCGGGCCGATAGCCAGTTGGCAGCCGGGATAAATTCTCTTCAGCGCCTGAGCCATAATGTGGGCAGCCGAGTGCCAGAATGCCTTCCTTCCATACTCAGTGTCAAAATCAAGATACTCCAGCTGGTCACCGTCGTCCAGCGTCTGCCGCCAGTCAGCCGGCCGGCCGTTCACCATCACCGCCACCGCCAACCTGAACTGTGCGAATTGCTGTTGTCTGAGCAGCTGGAGCGGGGTTATTCCGCCGTCAGCTGACCACTGCAGTTTTTGGTTTACGCAGATTTTCACTGTTGACATTCTTGCCTCCCACCAAAAGAAAAACCCCATCGTGCCGTGGATGCTGCCGTTTTGAACCTGCCTTGGCAGGTGGGCTCCTCCTTACGGATCGGCGGTGACGTCGGGCCGACGTTCTACCCTTTCCGAAAGAGTCAGGATCCCGTTCAATTGGTGTTGGCTCAAAACATCGCAGCAGGCTACGTGCACAACAGGGAATCTGGGGTAATTTTATCACGGTTGAAAGATTACGGCAAGTTGCAGCCGACACCCGCCTACTTATCACCCCGGCCGGCCTGCTCGCCGGCTGTCTGCCCGCCTTCCGTGCCAAAACAGGATCAGTTCCGGGCTGACCATGCCATAGAGAATCAGAAGGCAACCCATCATCTGTGCCGGCGCCAGCCATTCGCCGATGAACCACCAGGAAAACAACCCGGCAAATACCGGTTCGGCGGTGAAAATCAGGGCAGTCCTGGCCGCTGATGTGTATTTCTGGGCAACACTCTGTACCAAAAAAGCCAGAACGGTGGCCAGAAGAGCGGTAACCAGCACGGCGGCCGCCAGGCGGGGGGTTAAATGATCTGGCCTTGGCTCAATGATCAGCGCTGCCGGCCAGCTTAACGCCGCCACCACCCCAATTTGTCCGGCTGCCAGGGAAACCGGGTCAATCCGTCGGGCGTAGTGGCCAACCATGACAATCTGGAAGGCGAAGGCGGCAGCACAGATCAGAGTTAAACAGTCACCGAGGTTAACTGCACCAAGCCCTGAGTCCAATGTCAACAGTCCCAGTCCGATCAGCGCACAACCTATTCCGGCAAATGTCGCCCGGTCGGGCAGTGGATATCGCCACAGCCGGGCGATCAGTGGGGTGATAATCACGGAAAAGCCGGTTATGAACCCCGACTTTGCCGGAGTAGTGTAAACCAGCCCCCAGGTCTGCATGGTATATCCGATAAGCAAAAACAGCCCTGCGGCCACCACAACTCCCCGGCAGCCGGGCCTGGCTGCCCTCACCACCTGACCGGGGTACATTGCCGCCATGGCCATGAAAGCAACGGTAAACCGCAAGGCCACGAAGTACAGCGGGGTTGCATCGGTTAGTGCCGCTTTGACAGTGACAAACGTCCCCCCCCAGAGAGCGGTAATCAGCAGTAGCGACAGTTCAGCCAGCCGGCGGTTCCTTACGTCCCTGTCCGCCTTCACGGCTGTTTATCTGCCCGCAACCCGGCGGGCATTCATAACTACTGAAACCGAACTTAATGCCATGGCCGCTCCAGCGATAAGCGGCGTCAACATACCAAGCATGGCCACCGGGATCGCGATCAGGTTGTAAATAAATGCCCAGAACAGGCTGAGACGGATGTTGCCCATAACCCGGCCGGCAATGTCGATGGCCTCCGCAACCAGAGACAGATCGCCGTTTATTATGATGATATCTCCGGCGTTTATGGCAATCTGACTGCCCTCAGCCAGCGATACACCTATGTCGGCCGTGGCCAGGGCCGGTGCGTCGTTGATTCCGTCCCCGACCATCATCACCACCGCCCCTTCGGCCCTGGCCCCTGCCAGCCATTTGGCTTTGTCGGCCGGCAGGCAGTCGCTGATAACGCTCTCCGCAGGAATATCGAGTTGTTGACAGATCATCCGGGCGTTTTCGCAGTTGTCGCCGGTCAGAATCCGGACCCTGATGTTCCGATCCGTCAGCCTGGCAATCAGCTCCCTGGCTCCCCGTCGTATTTCGTCACCCACCTTTATGCGGGCCGCCACCTGTCCGTCAACCTCCACCACCAGTTCCGGACCATTCTCCCCCAGCCACGATGATTTACCAACCCTGACCACCGTTGTCCCAAACCGGGCCTCCACTCCCGCCCCGACAATCATCTGATAATAATCCGGAGCGGGCAAGGTCAGCCCCCTGGCATTGGCATAGGAGACCACAGCCGCGGCCAGGGGGTGGGGTGACTGAAACTCGGCAGCCGCCGCCAGGGCAATAACCCGGTCGGCCTCGTTTGCAAACCGCTCGGTGACGAAAAAAGATTCAACCACGGGCCGCCCGGCGGTTATCGTCCCGGTTTTGTCCAGCACAACGGTATCGACCTGGACCAGCGTTTCGATGGCTGAAGCTTTTTTGAACAACAGCCCCGTCCGGGCTGCCCGACCCAGTCCTCCAACCACCGCCAGTGGTGTGGCCAGCCCCAGGGCACAGGGACAGGACACGACCAGCACCGATGCCGCACAAACCGCCGCCAGTTGCCAGTCCTGCCCGCCCCACCACCAGCCCCAGGCCCAGAAAGTCAAGGCGGCCAGGATGATAACCAGCCAGCTGAAATATCCAGCCACCCTGTCAGTCAGGCGTTGGACCGGCGGTTTGTCGGTCTGGGCCTGTTCAACCAGCCTGACGATCTGGGAAAGCAGTGTCTGCCCGGCCTCCCTGTCCGACCGCACCTTCAGGCTTCCAGCTATATTCAGGGTGCCCGCCCAGACACCGTCACCCGGTCGCTTCGCAACTAAGCCGCTTTCGCCGGTCAGCAGCGACTGGTCAACTTCACTGATCCCCTCCACCACTTCCCCGTCCACCGGGATTTTCTCCCCCTGCCTGACCAGGACAATATCGCCGGGGACGACTTCCTCGATTGGTTTTAGCAATTCGCCACCGGCGGTAATAACCGAAGCCTGCCTGACCTGAAGAACCAGCAGCCCGCGCACAGCATCGCCGGTGGCCACCACGGCCTTGTCCTCAATATATTTGCCCAGCAGGACGAAAGTAAGCAAAACCGCCGAACTTTCGAAGTACAGACTGCCGGCGTCACCCTGGCAGAGGTTGTAAACACTGAGCAGATAGGCGGCAGACGACCCCAGGCTTACCAGCACGTTCATGTCGGCGACCGCGGTCCAGACGGCCAGCCAGGCTTTACGGTAAAACGGCCAGCCGCCATAAATCTGGACTATGGTTGCCAGTCCGCACTCGATGTATGGGTTGAACAGCGACAATACTGGCCCATTGTGTCCGAAAACGTGCAACACCATTCGCAGCAGTAGCGGCGACGAACAGGCGGCCGAAACCACCAGTGGTTTCAGCCATGGATTTTCCTGCCGTCCGGATGACGACTGCCACCCGCCGGTCCTGGCCCGATAGCCCCAACTGTTGATTTTTGCCACCAGGACAGCCGGGTTGGTCTGAGCAGCGTGGTAGGTAACGGCCGCCTTCCCTGCCACCAGATTCACCACCGCTGCCACCACCCCGGGTTCGGCTTTCAGCCGTTGCTCAATCCGGCTGACGCAGCCCGCACAATGCATCCCCTCAATGATCAGCTCAACCTGTTCCATATTCAGACCGGAAACTTCTCCCCTAGCCGGCCGGTGACAACTATTTTACCGGTGGCCTCGGCGGTGACCGTGCCATCATCAAGCCGGATATCTGCCGCAGTTTCAAACAATTTGCCCCTGGTCTTGGTGATCCGGCCGCCAATTGTCAGGCAGCTGCCGACCGGAGTGGGCTGAAGGAACTTTATCTCAATTCTGGCGGTGACTGCGTACCACCCCTTGGCGTAAACGTAACGGGCCATTGCCTCGTCAAGCAAAGTACTGATAATTCCCCCGTGTACCACCCCCGGGTAACCCTGATGACGTGCGTCGGCAGTAAATCGGGCGATATACTCCTGTTCTTCCGTTTCGGCAAACTGAAGCTTAAGTCCAATCGGGTTTTGCTGGCCACAAGCAAAGCACCAAGCGTAAGGGTCGTATTTTTCCATATAATCCCTCTCCTTATTCAGGCCAAAAGATAATCCAGCACCCGCTCAAACACCTGACCGCGCCGGCTGGAAAGGGTAAGATGGTGCTCCGCCCCGTCCACCAGCCAAAGGGCTTTCCGGGGACAAGGCAGGGCATCGTAGATATACTGGGCTGATTTTACCCCGACAATTTCGTCCTGCCGGGCATGTACAACCATTACCCCAGTCTGGACCGATGGCAGCCGGACCCGGACGTGTTCAATCAGCTGTTTGAGCGACACCATGCAATCGCGCGGAATTTTCTCATAACTCTGACAGTATTGCCGAGCCAGCGGATCAGCGATGTAGGCGTTGTCAGCAACCCTGCGGTGGCTGTGGAGAAACTCCCCGACCAGCGAGGTATTCATCCAGGGTTCATCGGTGAATACCGGCGTGGCAATGACCACTGCCCGGCCTACCGGATATTCATAGCAAAGTTTCAGTGCCAGCAGACCGCCCATAATCGATCCGATCACATGAATTTCCCGGCACAACGACTGTAAAATGAAGTAGCCATCCTCAACTGATCTGAACCATTCCAGCCAGCCTGTCCGGGCAAACTCCCGCTCGTTGGTGCCATGACCGGACAACCGGGGAGCCAGCACGGTCAGCCCC
>JAOAFP010000100.1 GCA_026416215.1 Negativicutes bacterium
AAAAAAAACACGACTATGGTGACAAGATACACCGCCCCGCCTTCGCAAAGGGCAGTCAAAAACAAGTTGTGGGCATTAGAAAAACTGGGAAGGCCAACCGTAGCAGCGGCCTTCGCAAAAGAGCCCAGTCCCAGGCCAAACAGACCATTTTTCTCAACCAGTTCAATGGCCGCGCTGAAAATTGTTAACCTTGCGTCTGTCCTGACTGTCTCCAATAACAGCGCATCAGAGGAAAAAAGCAAGCTATCATTTCCGGTGCCGGCAGTATCTATATCCAACCCAAACCGGCCCAAAAAGGCGGACGCGGTTATGGACAACAGCCCGGAGAAATAAACCGCCAGCACAAACGCCGCCAAGACGATAAATGAGAAGAAATATTTTTTCGCTCTGCCGCCGGAACGCCCATTCCCGCCACGCTGGAAAACCCCAAATAATAGCCAGAGCAATGTAAAAACCGCCGCTGACAAATAAACCCCCCTTGATATCGATAAGAAGGAGTAAAGATAAAACAGCGCACCGTTAAAAGCTCCCCTGAGCAGGGAAAACAGGATGAGCACCATGGGGTAGATGTGATTTTCTCCCCAGAATCCTGATCGCTCTTCCACAAAGTCCAGTCCTGATGTTTGCATGTTCGTATACTTGCTAAACCAGGTGAGCAGAATAAGGCCAAAAAACGCCGCATTTATAACGCCTTCGCTAATTTCTCCCCTTTTAAATTGAACAAAAAAGCAAACAAAAAGACCAACTGAGAAAAGCATGGAAACAAAAATCAGCACACTTCTCAGGTCAGACATATTGTCCCCCCAAAAAGAAGGCGTGCCTGACAGCGGCACCGCCAGCAGCAGCAACACCCGCGAGAGTGGCAGATTCAGCCGGGACTCCCCGCGCAGACAGTTCAGAAGTAAGACCGTAATTACGAACAGATCGGCAATGCTGCCCCAAAAGCCCATTCCCCCCGGCAGGTAAAACAAATTTATGACACCCATCGCTGTAATCTGGGTGAAAAAGAGCAATGGCATGACCGCCAAAAACCAGCCAGACCTGGTGGCTGCCACCAACAATGGCGCCAAGCCTAGCAAGCCCACAAAGACCTTTCCGAGGGGCACTTATCGATTCACCTCCAGTTGATTTTCAACCCGCAGCTTAAAGATTGCCTGCGAACTCCCACCGTTTCCCATAAAGCCGCTCACGGTTGCGGCGCACAATGCGACAGCCCTGAAATAGGCATCCGCCAGGGCAGTCGCACCCGGCCTGACCACCCGCCCGGCTTAGCCTGTTACACCGTCGGCCGCAAAGTTACTGGCAATTTCCGGGTAAATTGCTCTGTAAACCTGTTCCACAGTAACTCTCTCCATACATTCATTTTTTCTTTCCCTAAAGCATTTTCGGGGGTAGCATGGCCGGCACCCAATGTCCGCAAATATTGGCGTGGCGTTGTTGCTGTAAGCCATTGTCTTGCGATGGTCTGTCGGTCCGTATATTATGAAGCTTCTGGTATCGGTAAGAGAGGCGAGGTGACTGCCGCCCGAACAAGCCGTGACAACAGCCACCGACTCGCTCACCAGCTTAAGCAGGGATGCCCAGTCTTCGCTGTAAAACAGCCTTATCCTGTCCTTACGACGGGCGTTCATCAATATTTGCCTACCGATGCCATCCTCTCCCTTGCTTAAAGGGACCACAACGGTCATATGTTCAAAATCCGCAATTATTCGATCGGCCAGTCCGGCATAGTTCAGGGGGGGCCATCTCTTATAACTCTCCCCCGGCGAGCTCCCTGGCCAGAAAATAATCTGGCTTTTTTTGGGGGTTTCAAACTCAATCCCCAGAAGCTCCCCCGCCACTTTGCCACCAAATTTGTTGGTAGTCCACCAGCTAAGCCGGGGTTTGTCGATAAGATTTGCCCTGGCAAGAAGTTTTAAGGTCAGATCGGTCTTGTGCTCGGCTTTGTCGCCGCAGCCGGCCATAACAGAAAACATGCCTTCCGCCCACGCAACAAAGTTGCCAATTATCCGCTGCCTTCTGACCAAAACAATAAAAAACTTCGTCCATATATTTTTTTCGTTAAAGTACGTCGAGAATACCGTATAGCTCCCGGCATTTATGGAGAAAATCAACCGCAGGCCGTTAAGCATCCTTTTTACCGGGCATTTTCCCAGTGCCATTACGGACAAGTTTTGCCCGTTTTTGGCAACCTTGCCCAGCAAATACTCCAAAAGTCCCTTCTCCACAGTTGATGACACGGCGATGATGACCTTGCCGTGGAAGCTGTTGTTCGCCGCAACCAATATGGCCGGCAGGTTCATAATCAGATCCCCTAACCCATGTTGACTGATAATGGCCAGGTTTTGCGAAGTCGTCCCTGATGCGTCATTCAATTTACAGCCTCCCCGGTTGAGCAGGCGGTCCAAGCCGGCCCTACCCCAGCTCAACAGGCCGGATATACGTACAACGACTCCCAAAATTTTAACGCTCTCCATTTTTCCGTGTTTATGCCGTATTACCCCCGCCGCCCTCATAAAATTCATCTCAAATGTTTTTCTCCGCTGGGCGCGTCCGTTTTTTCAGTTACCTGCGCGTGCCTGAGTCCCCATGAGGTTAACGACACGACGAACTATTGGTCGCATCCGCCGCTACGCAAACGACTAACGATCACGTTGGCAATGTTCTCTGCCCCCCGGGCGCCAGAAATGCCGGCGTCCATCCAGTATTCATACGCCACTCCGAAGACCCAGGCCCTACTCATGCGGGAACGCAGATTGTAGCTTTCCTCATCCTCAATTATTAGTCTTAATTCCTTAACCAAATCAGCATGGCAGCCGACAGTCAGCCGCCCGTAATAATCACCAAACATGCTGAACCTCAAATCGCCCAGGTAATCAATGCCGATTACGGGTATGGATTTCCGGGCTGCCTGCCTTAACATGTCAGTGTTGTGCCCAACCGCTATCTGTCGGCTATCTCCTGCCATTTTCGCCAGCTTTTCCCCGCATTCAAGGCAGGCAATCCCATAAAGGGAAAATATTTCATCCGATCTTGCACTTAGGTATGGATATTCGATCTCCCTGGGGTGCAGCTTGACAAAAATCCTCACCCCTTCAATGTCAAGGAGCCTCGCGAAGGACTCTCCAAGCCAATTATGCAGAGCCAGTACGTAGGCATAGCCGTATCTCTCCTGTATGACCTCCGTGTAATAAACGACGGAAATCCCCCTGTCCCGGCGTGTCACACCTGCCCGCGAAAAGGACGGCGTATCAGGGATCTCCCGGGGATCCCCGACTACAATTACTCTTGCCTCCGAAATTCCCTGTTCAACTATTTCTCTTTTAAAATCGTCTGTCGCCGACAGAATAACGGACTTTGACGTGTAAGACCCAATAACAGTCCCGGGGTATCTGAATATCTTTTCAATTCGACCGGATTTTCTCAACGTCGTTTCTGTTCCGACATTTCTTATATTGTGCACGATAAATATCGCTATATTCAGCTGAAGACAAACTTTCTGGATCACACGTACATGGAAGTCGCCAAGGTCTGAATTAATGACTATCGCGTCAGGCCGCATACGCAGCATGAACTTCGCTAACAACAGAACATTTAACAGCAGTTTTGCCGCATTCAGCGATTTTCTGACAAAATCCCAAACCCCCAGCCGGTTGTTTTTTCGGGGCACCTGACCGAATAACCTAACCGTTGCTATTTGTAAATTATCGCGTGCGAACCTTTCAGCGTTGTAAACGTTCTCCTCCCACGATTTGTGTAGTGGTCTGATGACCATCAGGATGGCTTCGACATTTTCATGCTTGCGCAAAGCAGCCGCTATATTCAAAAACGCACCATAACTTAGGTAATAGTTTAGCGGGATAAGCAAGACTTTCGTTATTTTCCCAGAGGATTTTTCCATGATGATCATCAAAGCCCCCGACGTCCTCCGTGTGGACACCATACATTGACAGCTGCGGTGGTTTTCACCTGCACATAAGCCTGTCAATATAGCGTTTATCCACACGGCTGATTATTCAGCAGCTTCCCGTTCAGCCTCTCCGCGACGGTATTCTTTCCACCCACCAACAGTCCTTAGGTTAGCGAAGCACCCGCCGGCCAGGCGGGGTTTTCGGCCGGCGGCCACGGTTCTTCCGCGAACAATGCTCGGGATGCCCTGGCCAAAACACTTTTTTGAACGGTAATTTGCCAGATTAAGTGTTAAGGCAGTGTTTCTCAGCCAGAGCGTTCACGGCTGATTCCACCGATGACGGTGTGTACGTCCGGCCGTTTAACGGCCAGATAAGGCTTTGTCTTCCCTTCAGCGACACCTTGCCAGATGGCTCAATTAACACGGCTTCACTACAAAATGCTCCTGTTTGCCGTTTATTTATATCGCCCAGCCGATAAGCAAGTGAGAAACAAAGGGTTCGCTTAGCAGGCAGTCCATCCACCGTCAACCGCCAGAACGTGTCCGGTAATATATTTTGACAAGTCCGATAATAAGAACACAACCGCACCAGAAACGTCATCCGGTTCAGCCAGCCGTTTCATCGGAACCTGACGCGTATAATTATTCAGAAAGGCAGCAGGCTGTCTGTCAAGAACTCCGCCAGGGGCTACGCAGTTAAATCGCAAGTTATAACTTCCGTAATACGAAGCCAAGTACCTGGTAAGACTGATAACCCCCCCTTTAATAGCCGCATAAGCGGCCGGCATAGTCATTGTCGTCCCTTCATAAACGTTGAATCTGGGCCCCCTGAGGCCATAAATTGAAGCCATATTGACTATACTGCCAAAATTATTTTTTTTCATATGCTTTGCCGCCTTCTGGCAACACAAAAAATACCCGTTAAGGTGCATATCAACGTTCCTTCGCCACGAGTCCAGCGGGATGGACTCGAAGTCCTCGTGCCAGTCGCCGGTGCGAGGGTAGGCGTTGTTCACCCAGCCATATATGGTGCCATACTCTGCTTCGACCTTGCGGATAAGATTATCCACGCTTTCCTCGCTGGCAATATCGAGCTCAACAGGCACCACCAGCCCGCCGCTCGCGCTTAGCTCTAGTTCCAGTTTATAGGCCCTTTCGAAGTCTACGTCGGCTACAACTACAACAGCACCGGCAACGGCCAGGTTTTTAACTATACTCCTCCCAATTAGACCTGCCCCTCCGGTTACCACCACAACTCTGCCCGTCAGCAACGGGCAATTCTTATGCCAATCTTTTGAACCCTGCATGTCGAACATCACCTTTAAGCCTGTTCAGTATATCCCCGGAGTTTAACGCCTGTCTCTTATACACATCT
>JAOAFP010000101.1:0-3154 GCA_026416215.1 Negativicutes bacterium
GTGTTGGTCCAGGACGGAAACCAGACAAAATGGGTGATGTACGGGGAATTCGATGCCCAGGACTGGGTTGATGTGGTCTGGGCATTAATTGGGTTCACAGCCGGCGACAGGGTTGGAGTCCCCGCCCCGCCGATGCCGTTAATGGTCACCGGGTTACTGGAGGTTTGGTAGTATATTCCCGACACACCCACCGCCAGCGGCGAGGAAGTGTACATCTGCCAGTTCTGCTGCGACAGTGTCACCGTTGCCGGAAACGGGGTCAGGTTGATCATCACCACCGGCAGGGCACCGTAAGTCTGAATCTGAATAGTGTTGGCGTTGGGGCCGGGTGCGGCCAGGGCCGGCGACAGGACTGCCATGGCCATAACCGCCGCCAGTCCGGTAATAAGAGTCTTTTTAAGCATGGTTCCCTCCTCAATTGAATATCAGCTTGTATCAACCTTCGGACATATATGTCAGTGTGACGCCCGGCCGCCGGCCGGTGGCGTTGCACATCCTCATCGGCATTGTATCAGATGCTCTAATCGGTTTCAATCCGTCCGGAGAGCTTAAAAAATCGGGACTTCCGCCCCGGGCGGCGCCTCCATGAACCAAAGCCGGTCAGGCTCTCCTTGCCACCTCCTAGTCATCCCTGACCGTTATGCGGCACGGCCAGAAAGATCACGCTCAGCTCAGCCCCGTCCCCGCTCTGGATCATTGCGATCAGATCAAGGCTGCCCTGAGCCGTGGCCCCGCCCGGCAGGGATACCGGGGCAATGGCCGAAAAGTTCGGATAGATCAGCCCTGAGCTGTTCAGGTTGGACGGGCTTGTAACCACGCCCCTGCTGAGCGGACTTGCCCCGGTGAAAATTTGCCAGTTGCCGCTGTTACCCACGTAGCTGGACGTGCCCGGGAACAGATAGGGTCTGGCCACCAGCCCAGCCACCAGCAGCGGGCAATTATCGTAGCTGTAAACGGTGTAGGGCAGTCCCTGCGACGTATAGGCGGTGCCGGCAGTCGTATTGCCGATGTAGCTGCCGCTCTGCCAGCCGTAGTTGCCCCCCAGCCCGCTGACCGAGCCGACACTGAGCACAGGCAGCGGGGACACCGATCCGGCCTGGGTATTTTTGTAGTTGTCGAACCACTGCTGGCTGGAAGACAGGCTGAGGGTCAGGTACCCCACATTGCCGGATATATCGGGGCCATCGCTGTTGATATAGAAGGCCAGCGTCCCGTTCAAAAGCTGGGGAGGATACTGCCCCTGATTGCTCCAGATCTGGTTTGGGTTATACATCGGGATCTTCACCGAGTGATACGGCGTGATGTTCTTGTTGTTCAGGCCGCTTATAACCATTGATGACAGGCTGGGGAAGAACGATGCCGTACCGCTGCCGGTGTTTGACAGGTAGATATCCCAGGGAGTCATATTTATGACGTTCAGATTGGTGATCCAGGACATTGGCACCGGCTGGGAGGCGGTCATCCCCGTGGTTGAATTTTGGGTGTAAACCGGTACATAGGCGTAGTTCCCGGCGATGGTATTGCCGGTGGCTCTTACATTAAAGAGGCTGTCGCTGCTGCCCGGGGTAATCAAAAACATCCGGTCCGGAGTCATAACACCGCCACCCTGATAAATGCCGGCACTACCGCCGAAGGCAACCCACCAGTCGTTGTCCAGCCCCACCCCGGCCTGACCTACGACCACATCGTAGCTGTATGTGCCGTTTATGGTCAGGGTGCCGGTCAGGGCAAAATTCATTTCCGGCGGATAGTTGTTGCCGATATGGCTGCTGGTTGACACCGGTGTTTGAGCCCCGGCGTTGTTCCTGAACCAGTTTGCCACCTGGGAACTGTTTTCCCGGTCGGCATTGACGTAAACGTATAGCTGGTTGCCCGGCACCGTGGCGGCACTGACACCTCCCCAGGATTCGCCGCTGGTCACGCTGTACCAGCCGCTAAAATTGAACCATATCGAATTAACACCGCTTTCCGGACTGAATACCAGTATATTCTGATCCATGGCCAGCCCTGTCCCCCATGGCATAACCAGCACAACCATCGCCGCCATCAGCAGGAATGTCGACAATCTCTTAATCCTTCTCGCCGCGGTCATCATCTTCATTCACCTCCCGCCTGTCGCCTACAGCAATTTTATGTCGGCCAGATCCGGAGCGTTCCTGGCCGCACTTTTCAGTATCTGCTCACCGTTGTCCAGCATCTGCCGCAAGGCCGCCTGTTTCTGCCCAGCCGGTAATTTTTCGAACTCAGCCAATGCCTTCAGGCTGAACTTTTCAGCAAATGAGGCCGCCAGTGCCGGATCGATCTTGTTCAGCCTGCCGAGCGCGGAGTATATTTTCCCGGCCAGTTGCCGGCGCTCGCTTATCTGCCAGGGAGTGGCTGTTCTGTTCATCCCTGCAATGTCAACCTGGCCCGTGGCGTAAGCCTGCGACAGGGCTGCAGCAGCAGCCGAAGCCTGAACAGCTTCATTTAAAATCGCCACATACAGGGTGTCAGCAGTGGAAAACCCGGTATTCTGCCCGTTTATATGGACAGGCTGGCGAAAGTCGAGCAAAATCAGCTGGTTGCGCAGAAAAATGTTGAGATTGGTGGTGGTCATGGTGGCGTTGGGGGCATAGAGCAGGGCGTTGTTATCGGCACTCACCATATCCTGGGAAAAGATAATGTTGGTGCCCCCCTGGGTAACGGTGCAGTTGTCGGCATAAACGGTGAGCGGTCCGTAAGCCACTGTATAGGCGGTGTTGTTATTGCCGGCCTGCCCGGCAGCTCCCTGGTTGTTGGCCCCCTGAATACTCTGATAATCCCCGATCAGTGCGGCGGTTATGGCAATCGGATCGCCGCTGGAAAACGCGTCAATGGTGACCATAACATTCCACAGCCCGCTAATGTACGACATCAGGTTGTTACCGGTGGTGGGCGGGGTGTATTGCGGCGACATCTGCCGGTTCTGCAGTCCCTGGGAGTTAATGTAGACGTTGTATACCGTGCTGTCACCGCTGTTTGTGTCGCCGCCGGCACCCAGGCCGAGGGCAATGCTCATCACGCTGGTGCTGCTGTTTCCCATACTCTGCACGTTAACAGCGGTGGACTGGCTGCTCCAGGCCTGGCTGTTGTAACTGGGAGTGCCGGCCGTTTCGTAATAGTTCCCGGTTGGCAG
>JAOAFP010000101.1:3164-5270 GCA_026416215.1 Negativicutes bacterium
GCAGCCCGGAATCGGTGTTACTCAGGGAGCTTATCTGAACCAGCTGCGTATACCCTATCTGATTGTAGTTCGTCCAGGTCGGAAACCACAAAAAATGGTTTATAAACGGCGAATTGCTGATCCACGAATCAGTCGAAGTGGTCTGATCCGTTATCGGGTTCACCGCCGGTGCTAGGGCGGGTGTTCCCGGGCCGCCCAAACCGTTTATGGGTACTGGGGCGGCCGACGTTTGGTAGTAAAGGCCCGTGGCACCGATCGCCACCGGCGAATTTTGGTACATTTGCCAGTTTTGCTGGCAGAGGGTAACCGTGGCCGGATACGGGGTAAGGTTGATCATCACCACCGGCAGCTCCCCGTAAGTCTGCAGTTGTATGGTGTTGGCATTGGGTCCGGGGGATGCATCTGCGATCCCGGCGGTAACAACCGCAGCCACTAAGACCAGTAATGCTAAACAGGATATCTTTGTCCTCATGGGTAACCTTCCTCTCTTCCCCGGTCAAATCTCCGGAAATTTGACCGAAAAATTGTCACGGCCAGCAACGGTCGGCCGCTTAATTTAATTCGAGAATTCCCGGTTAATTGTCTGAGGACAACCGTCCGGGCCGGAACGGGTTAAGACCGGTCAGATCAGCTGCTGGCCGCCCGGATTGCAAAAGCGTAACTGCCCGCCAGCGTACTGATCATGCACCATCCGTCAGCAGTGATTGTCTGATTATGATTACATATTTGCCGCAAGACCCGGCTGTTATTGTCAACTGTGTATAACCGGCGCGGCCTGGGCCGGTGGCCACACCGGCCCAGGGCTGGCAGCGGTCACGCAGCGGCAGTCGGCGTGGCGGAATGAAAGGGAACTCCCCCTCCTGCCCCGGGCAAAGCTGACGTTGTTGTCCCGGCATGTGGTTGCCTGACTTGCCCTGCCGTCAGGACCGTCAACCCAGCCAGGGCGAAAGCCGCTGCAAGAAAAACCCTCCCTGTCCGCACAGCACATACCCCCTGCTGAAGGCCGATCCGGGCCCGGGCAATTTTCCGGCCCAACCTGCTCTGGGGCGAGTATAGATCAAATTTCTGGAGAAATCCTGTAGAGCTGTTGTTTGACCCCCATCGATCATCAGCGGCCGCAAATCGTTGCCACTGCAGATCCTGCCAGTCAGCCGGCTCACTCGCCGCCCGGACCGGCAAACCGGTAAAAGCCGCTGCTCTTCACCGCCGGATCGATCACGTCGTCACTGACCTCAGGGAAAGCCACCGGGGTTTCCAGCCTGATATTCATCACCTGCCCTGTCCGGTCAGCTGCCTGCAATGCTTTGCGGACATCGATGTAGCGCCAGTTTTTGTTGTCGTAAGTCCGAAAATAGTAGCGCAGCCGGTTGAGATCGCTGATCGCCACCCACATCGTCCGATCGTAGGTGTCGGGATCGTGGCTGGCAGTGCGCACCGCCCCCAGTGGGATGTCGATGTTATTGATTATGGACATGGTCAGGCTCAGTCCCTGGTCGCCCCCGCTGACCGGATAGGCCGACTGGGTGAGGGCCAGCATCCTGATAAACCGGCTGGGCGGCGTGTAGTCACCGGGCAGCCCCAGCATGCCGGTTCCCTGGCCAAACCCGGAGATTTCCAGATCGCCGGCTTCCAGACCGGGGTGGTTAAAAGCGGCAAGGTTAACGTAATTTTTTATGTTGGTCAGCATCCAGTCAAAGGTGGGGGCGTTGGTCAGCACCCCCAACGGATTGTCGTACACCCTGGCCTGCCCGTCGACAAATTCAATGACAATGCTGCCGCCGTTGGCGTCATGGACAGTGTAGTGCAGCATTAAATCCTGATTGCCGGTTTTGCGCTTGTCGCCCCAGCAGACCCGGATCTGCGGCAGCGCCTGCCGCACTTCCTCCACCGTGGCAAAATTGGCCAGTACCCAGTTGACCAGTTCGTACTGGGCAATGGTCTGGCCGCGCAGCTTTTCCTCGTAAGGCTGATAGCCGGCGTAACCGGGAAACAGCAGCCCGCCGGCCGCCAGTCCCTTTTCGTTCATTCCGTCGGACAGCACCGGCAGATCGGCGGTGTTCATCCCGACAAACCCATACCTGGCCACCCAGCGCAGGCCGCCCTGCC
>JAOAFP010000102.1 GCA_026416215.1 Negativicutes bacterium
GAGATGTGTATAAGAGACAGGTACTGGGTACTCTGAATGTGCTGCAGGCGGCCAGGAGAGCGGGCGTGGGAAAGGTTATTCACACCTCCACCAGCGAGGTTTACGGTACTGCCCGCTACGTGCCAATTGATGAGAAACACCCATTGCAGGCGCAGTCGCCTTATGCAGCCACCAAAATTGCCGCTGATCAGCTGGCACTGTCTTTTTTTCGTTCTTTTGGCACGCCGGTTACTGTGCTTAGACCGTTCAACACCTACGGCCCCCGTCAGTCGGCCAGGGCGGTTATTCCTACGATAATAACCCAGCTGGCGGCGGGCAAAAGGGAAATTATGCTGGGGTCCACCCATCCGACCCGGGACTTCAACTTCGTCTTGGACACCGTCGCTGGTTTTATGGCTGTGGCTGAAAGTGACGGAGTGCTGGGCGAAGAGATAAATTTGGGCAGCAATTATGAGATATCTGTGGGAGAACTGGTTGATGTGATCGCCGGGTGCATGGGCAAACAGGCGGTGACTGCCTGCGATCAGCAAAGGATTAGACCGGAAAAAAGCGAAGTTGACAGACTGTGGGCGGATAACAGCAAGGCAGTGGCCATTACCGGCTGGGCTCCGCGTTACGCAGGACGGGATGGCCTGAAACGGGGGCTGGCAAAAACCGTCGAATGGTTTACAGACGACAGGAACCTTGCAAAATACAGGCCAAATGACTATAACTTGTAACTTGCGGCCCGCGGCAGCCAATTCATCGGCCAGAATGACATGTGGCAATAATTGAACGAATGTACATATCGCGTTCGAACGGGGAATTCCGGATGGTGCGTTCAGCAGTTGGAGGCGGGGTAACTGACAAGAGAATCGTAATAGTCGGGGCCGGCGGGCATGGCAGGGTGATTGCCGGGGTATTGCGGAGTCAGGGGATGCACGTACTGGGGTTTGTCGATCCCGATCCATGTATTAAGGGAAAAATGATTGACGGGATGCCAATCCTCGGTGGGGACGATGTTTTGTTGGACATGAACCCGGGTGAGACCTTCCTGGTTAACGCTATTGGTGCGGTCAGAGATACTGTTCGCCGCCGTGCGGTTGGTGAAAGACTGACGAAGCTTGGATTTGCCTGGGTGGGGTGCATTCATTCTCGCGCGTCGGTGGATAGTGGGGCAAAGCTGATGGGTGACGTCCAGATCATGGCCGGCGCGATTATCCAGGGAGGGACGGCAGTCGGCGCTCAGGTAGTTGTCAATACCGGTGCAGTGGTCGATCACGACTGCCTGGTTGGCGGCTACTGTCATATAGCGACGGGGGCGACACTTGCCGGCGGGGTCGTATTGGGCCGGGGAGTATTGGTGGGGGCTGGAGCGGTGATAATCCAGAATATTCAGGTGGGAGAAAATGCGGTTGTAGCGGCTGGGGCGGTCGTGGTCAGCAATGTGAGTCCGGGAGTCATGGTTGCTGGCGTGCCGGCCGTGATAAAAAAGACGTTGGTGGGGTATTGAGGACTGCCTGGCGGAAAGAAAAAGGGACGTCCGGACCGGTGGCCGCCGGGTGTGTCGGATTAGTGGCCGGGGCGGGGAAAGGCTGGGCACGTACAGATAGTACCCATAAGACCTTAGCCGAGTTGCGGGGAAGAATCTGGCAATGAGAAAAATAGCTGTTGTAACGGGTTCTAGAGCCGAATACGGGCTACTGTACTGGCTGCTTAGGGATATCGAAGCCGACCCCGGGATGGAGTTATTGCTGGTGGTGACTGGTATGCATTTATCGGTCGAGTTTGGGTTGACTTGCCGGCGGATAGAGGAAGACGGGTTCAATATCAGCTGCAGGGTTGATATGCTGGTATCGGGCGACACTCCGGTTACAGTGACAAAATCTATGGGTCTTGGCTTAATCGGTTTTGCTGATGCGCTTTCTCAGCTCAAGCCGGATATAATGGTTGTTCTCGGTGACCGGTTTGAAATCATGGTGGCCGTTCAGGCCGCAATGGTGGCCAACATACCCATAGCCCATATCCACGGCGGAGAGGTCACAGAGGGGGCTATGGATGAGGCCATAAGGCACTCGATTACCAAAATGGCCGATCTACACTTCGTAGCCAGCGATGATTATCGCCGACGGGTCATACAATTGGGAGAGCAGCCTGACAGAGTCTTCAATTTCGGTCCAGCTGCCACGGACAACATTCTCAGACTAACACTGCCGGACATGGAGGAGATTGAGTCCAAACTGGGCATCAGGTTCGGGGAAGCCAGTCTGCTGGTGACGTATCATCCGGAAACGGTGAATCCGGGCAATCTGGCTGCCGACGTTGATAGCCTATTGCAGGCACTGAGAGAATTCGACCGGGCAACGGTGATATTTACAAGAGCCAATGCCGATCCCGGAGGAGGATATATAAACGACCGCATAAATGATTTTGTCCGGAACAGCGGTGGTCGGGCAGTATGCATAGATTCACCGGGACAAAGGGTTTACCTGGGATTGGTCAGGGCGGTCGATTCTCTGGTTGGCAATTCGTCGAGTGGGATAATCGAGGCTCCGCTGCTGGGTACGCCCACCGTAAACATTGGTGACCGACAAAGCGGCAGAACAAGGGGAAGGTCGGTAATCGACTGTCCGGCTGACCGTCTGGCAATAGCATCGGCTATACGGAGAGCCATATCCTCCGACTTCCGCAGGGTTGCTCGGGAAGTGGCTGCAGAATGGCGAGGGGTGTCAGTTGCGGTCAAGATTAAAACTGTTCTGCGGGACCACCCGTTGGCCGGGATAAAGAGGAAGAAGTTTTTTGACATTGCCTACTAGCGGCGCCCAAGACTTTGGAACGGCAGTCCGGGGTTGCTGGTAGACAGGCCAGACAAGGGGGGAACGTGGAAAAAGTAAAATTTGGCCGAATGGACAGCTGTTTTGTGATTGCCGAGATAGGGGTAAACCACAACGGAGACATTGATCTTGCGAGAAAAACAATTGACGCAGCAGTTGAGGCGGGGGCGAATGCCGTAAAGTTTCAGGCATTTGACGCGGAAGGCCTGGCTGTGAAAGACGCTCCCCAGGCTGAATATCAGAGAATAAACACCGGCGTCGAGTGCGGACAGTATGAAATGCTGAAGCGGTACGAGCTTGGTTCAGGTGATCTGCGCTCCTTGTGTGATTATTGTGAATGCCGGGGGATCCATTTTCTGGCCTCGCCGTTCAGCAGGCAGAGCGCCGAATTTATGAGGCGGGAGCTTGGCCTGCAGCTGGTGAAAGTTGCCTCTGGGGAGATAACCAACGCACCATTACTCTGGAGCATCGCCCGGGGACGGTCTGACGTCATATTGTCCACTGGGATGTCGGGTCTGGGAGATATCGAAATTGCCCTCGGGTTCTTAGCTCACGGATATTTAAACGAACAATACCCGACTTCAGCTGATGAAGCCGCTGTTACGCTCTCCCGGCCGGAGGCATGGTCAGTGCTCGGAGAAAAAGTTGTTTTGTTGCACTGTGTATCTGAATATCCGGCCGAACCGGCCGACGCAAGCCTTTCAGCAATGGATATCATGGCGGCCGCCTTCGGTCTGCCGGTGGGATACTCTGATCATACTCTGGGTATTTGGGCGGCAGTAGCAGCGGCAGCTCGGGGGGCATCGGTTATAGAAAAGCACATCACCTATGACAAGAATTTGCCCGGGCCCGACCACAAGGCTTCCCTTGATCCGGCCGAATTCAGGCAAATGGTGGAAGGGATACGTGCGGTGGAGAAAGTGTGTGGGGGAAGGAGCAAGTCGCCGGTGCCGTGCGAGTTAAAAAACCGCCATCTGGTGCGCCGGAGCGTGGTCGCAGCCACCCCGATCAAAAAAGGTGATCGGCTTTCAGCGGATAACATGACGGTCAAGCGGCCGTCGGGAGGAATCAGTCCAGTTTTCTTCTACGACCTGATCGGAAAGAGAGCAGGAAGGGATTATGCTACAGACGATCGGCTGGAGTGGTGGTTTGAGTGATAGTATGATTCTTAGGGGCAACATAACCAAGGAAGGCGGGCTGTCAAGCCAGGCTTGACAGTTTTCCCCGGATGGTTCGTGGGCGGTCGTCCAACCAGGGCATTTCCTTGGACTGTGATCGGCAAGATCGAGTGTTGCGGATGGTTCTTCGCCGGCGAAGTCTGCTGAACGCCTGTGCGTCAGTTTTCAGGTGTTGGTTTCCCGCTGTTTCTTTTTCGGAGGAGCAGCGTTGTTTGTGCTTGCACTGTAAAATGGCGGTTTCTACGAATAAAACCAGCGGCAGACGTTTTTGAATGACAAGGTTTAATTTACTCAGTGCCCCGATTTTCATTCTCCGCCGTATGGCCCGAAGGAGCAGGCTGTGCAAAATGTCCTGCAATTAATTCGTAATTCGATCAGCTGAGTGGGATGCTTGCCCCTGGCCCTGGGCGTTGCCACCGCTCTGGGCAGGGTACGGCCTTCCCTGCAGGACAAAATCGATTTTGTCTGCCCCGTTTCAGATGTCTGGCCACCGTGTGGAGCGGTTATCTGTTGCGTCGCCGGACAATAGGGGATAGAGCAGCCTCGGCCGAAAGAAGTTCTGGCCTGCCGCGCTCATATGTTGCAGTAATATGAACGGCTCATGGCGTTGCCCAAAAAAAACGGCGGTGCAAAATTGCTGATCCCGGTGCGACATTGAGTCAAGTCCAATATTGTGTGTAAAAACGATTCGGTAGAATTTGGCATTTCTCTACATGATGCGTACGACTGGGCTGGATGATAACTTTGTAGCTGTTCGCCAAGCGTCATATTCGCTCAGATCGAGGTAACGCTTGCCGTTCAACCACTTTTCGCTGTGTTCCATCAACAGGGCGCCAAGCAGGCGTTCTGCCGATGCTCTGTTGGGGAAAATGCGTATGACGCGCTCGCGGCGGCGTATTTCTTCGTTGAGCCGTTCTACGCCGTTTGTGGTGCGCAGACGCTGGCGATATTCTTCTGGGAACAGCAAGACCGTGATGGCATCTTCAAAACCCTGTTCCAGTATTTTCAGCGCTTTTGTTGCCCTACTGAAATCAGCGTAGATACTTTGTACCAACTGTCTGGCCGTGGCGGCATCCGGCGCATGCAATGCAGCTTTGACGCGGCTATGTAGTTCTTTTTGCAGCGATTTCGGGGCGGCATCCCAGATGTTGCGCATAAAATGCGTCTGGCAACGTTGCCAAAGTACGCCCTGAAAGTTTGTACGGATGGCTCGTACCAGCCCGCCGTGGCAGTCGGAAACAATTAAGTCCGGACAAGCT
>JAOAFP010000103.1 GCA_026416215.1 Negativicutes bacterium
CCGCCAGCAGCACGGCCAGCCCCCACAGGTCGGCCTTCCCTACACTCAGCAAGTCGCCAATCAGATAGGTGCTGAACCTGTTAAACCCGCCTCCCCGCGACATCAGGACCAGCCCCAGGGCAATGGCCGTCGACGAGAATATCCCGATAACCGTGTCGGGGGAAAGCCGGCTGCGGTTTTTAACCGCGATCACCAGCAGGGCAAACAGCAGGGAAAAGCCGAACAACCCGGCCTGCGGCCCCCATCCGGCCAACAGCACTCCCAGAGCCACGCCGGTGTAGGCACTGTGCCCGAGAGCATCAGAAAAAAAGGCCAGCCGGTTGTTGACCACTGCTGTGCCCAGCATAGCTAGGGCTGGGGCGATCAGCACCACCGCCAGCAGGCCGTTTTGCATAAAATCGTGCCGCAGCCACAGCGGCAACCAGCTGATTTCTCCCAATTACCCCCTCCGCAGCCTGGCCTCGCCTCTCCCCGCGCCCGACCGGTTCACGGCCAGCAACCGCCCAGCCACTGCTCCACCTCACTCCGCCCCAGCACTTCACCGGCCGGGCCGCTGGCCACCACCCGCCCGGCCGCCAGCACTGTCACCCGGTCGGCATAACGGGCCACCATGCTGAGATCATGGGATACGAGAATGATCGACAAATCGTAATCTTCCCGCAGCCTGGACACCAGCCGGTGAAAAAGCTCGCTGCCAGCCCGGTCAACCGCCGCTCCCGGCTCATCCAGCAACAGCAGGTCGGGCAGCGGTTCCAGAGCCATGGCCAACAGAACCCTCTGCCACTCCCCCCCCGACAGCTGACCGATCGGCCGGTTGATCAGGTCGCCAACCCCGACCCGGTCCAGCGCCATCCGGATCTGCCGGCCGACCTGCCGGCTGCGCCACAGCCAGCAGGGCGGGGCAGCCAGGGCGGCGGCAAACATCTCTCCGACACTGATCGGCAATGCCGGATCAAAGGTCAGCTGCTGGGGAACGTAGCCGATCAGCGGCCGGCCGCTGCGCTTCCCCTTCTGGTCGAGATAGTGCAGCCGCCCGTCGTGACTGATTTCGCCGATTATCGCCCTGAGAAGGGTGCTCTTACCGGCGCCGTTAGGACCGACAATGGCAGTCAGTTCGCCGCAGTGAACGTGGAGGTTCACCCCGTCCAGCACCAGTCTCTGGCCGCGACGGACGGTGAAATCCTCCACTTTGGTACAGCACAGCCGGCTGCAACCGCTGTCCCGGCCGGCACAGTGGTGGGGACGGGGCAGGTCACCCCCGTTCACTGCAGGGCCTCCACCAGTACCCGCTGGTTGCTGCGCATGGCTGTGATGTAGCGTTCAGCATCCGCCACTGCCGGGTCGTCGGTAACCACCGGGTCAAGCATATACACCCTGGCACCGGTTGCCCCGGCGATGACCTCTGCCGCCTGCGGCGGGTACTGCGGTTCGGCAAATATGGCCCTGATGTGTTCCCTGTTCACCAGGTCAATTATTTCCGCCAGCTGACCGGCCGACGGCTGACTGCCCGGTTCCCGCTCCACCACTGCCGCCACCAGCAGATTGAATTCGCGGGCAAAGTAAGGGAAGGCCTCGTGAAAGGTTACGATCCGCCGTTCGGGCAGTCGGTCAACGGCCGCGTGCATCTCCTCCCGCAGACTGGCCAGCCTGGCAATATAGGTGTCGGCATTCCTGCGGTACTGTTCAGCATGGGCCGGATCAGCCCCGGCCAGCTGTGCGGCGATATTTTCCACCTGCCGGATGGCCAGGCTGATGCTCAGCCAGACGTGAGGGTTGACCTCTCCCTTATCATCAGTGATCAGGTCAATCCCCCGGCTGGCGTCGATCAATCCGAGGCCCGGCCGCTCGGACAGCAGTTTGTCGAGAAACCCCTCCATGCCCGCCCCGTTGATCACCACTACATCGGCCCGTTCAATCTTCCGGAGATCGGCCGGAGTCAGCTGGTAATCGTGAAGGCAGCCGGTCTGAGGGGATGCCATGTTTACGACGTCCACCCCGTCAATCCCGCCAGTCACGTTGACTGTTGTCACATACACCGGATAGAAGCTGGTGACAATGGTAAACGGCCTGGAGGCCGGCTGGGGCCGTCCGCAGCCAGCCGCCAGCAGTCCAATAGCTGTCAGTCCGAGAATCGCCAGCCACAACCGCGCTTTATCCTTCACTGGCAACAACAGGCGGCTACCGCTGGCTGTCTGCCGCATACCGGCTTATGAACCTGCTGATTTCGTCGGTTTTGACAGTCAGCATCTCCCGATCGCCGCGGGTCTCGAGGTTGAGGCGGAGAAAGCTTTCGGTGGCCGAAGCCCGGACGTTGAACCGCCAGTTTTCCATTTCCACGCTCAGTCCGTCGATGTGGTGAAGGTTAACTGCCTGCCGGGCGTAGTGTTGCTCAAGGTCAGCCAGCACGGCCTGGCTGTCGGCCACCCGGAAGTTGATTTCCCCGCTGCAGGGAAACTGGGCCTGCATCGCCCCCACCAGTTCGGACAGGCTTTTACCCTCCCGCGACATCATTTCCACCACCAGCAGCCAGGGGATCATCCCGCTGTCGCAGTAGCCAAAGTCGCGGAAGTAATGGTGGGCTGACATCTCCCCACCGTAGACCGCGTCATTGGTCCGCATGGCCTCCTTGATGAAGCCGTGCCCGGTCCGGCTCAGCACCGGCGTGCCTCCGCACTCGCGGACGATCTTTTCCGTATTCCAGACCAGCCGCGGCTCGTAGATCACTCTGCCGCCGCCGGCACGGCCGAGAATGGCTTTGGCCAGCAGCCCTACCAGATAATATCCCTCGACAAACTGTCCGTCGCCGGTGAAAAAGAAACAGCGGTCGAAATCACCGTCCCAGGCAATACCCAGATCGGCTTTGCTCTCAACCACTGCCCGGGCCGTTGCCGCCCGGTTCTCCACCAGCAACGGGTTGGGGACGCCATGCGGAAAACTGCCGTCGGGACGGTAATTTAATTCCCGCCACCGGATTGGCAGCCGTCCGGCCAGCTTCTCCATCACCGTCCCAGCACAGCCGTTGCCGGCATTGGCTACCACGGTCAGTGGCCGGATGGCCGCCCGGTCGACGTAAGTCAGCAGGTGGGCGATGTACTGATCGCTGATGTCTATGCAGTCGCCTCCCCCGTCGACCCCGGCAGCCGAGACAGGACAACCGGCCACGGCAGCGTCCCTCAGTTCGTACAGGCCGTTGGTGCTGATCAGCGGCCTGGCCCCGTCCAGCACCAGCTTCATCCCGTTGTATTCGGCCGGATTATGGCTGGCAGTGATCATAATTCCGCCATCGGCCTGCAGATGATTGACGGCAAAGTACACCATCTCCGTGCCGCAAAGGCCAATGTCCCAGACCCGGCCGCCGGCCGCCCTGATCCCGGCCGTTACCGCCGCCTGCAACGCCGGACTGGACAGGCGGGCATCACGGCCCACCACCACCCGGTCTTTGCCCCAGCGGCGGAAAAAGTGGTAGCCTATGGCCAAAGCCAGTTGTTCGTCGAGTTGTTCGCCCACCTTGCCGCGGATATCGTAGATGTGAAAGGCCGAACTGTAATTGGCAGATTTTTCGTTAACCATTTTCCCTCCTTGCAGACCAGCATCCGTTTATGATCACCAATAATGCCACAGGTTCTGCACGTACCGGCTGCCGGCAACCACTCCCGGTCACCGGCAATCACTCCCGATCACCGGCCGGTTCTCATCATCTCCGGAATGAAAACCGGTTGTGCCCGATGTAGCCGACAATAATAATTATAACCGTCACAACCGCCTGGGCAGCATAAGCATTAAGCGGGGTAAAACTGAGCAGCAGCGGCAGGAGCAGCAGGTTAAGCCCGATCCCCAGGCCGTACACGGCGTAAAACCGCAGGTACTCCCGCCAGTAGTTGCCCCTGGTCCTGAAGACAAATACCTTGTAGGCAATGTAATTGTTGGTTATGGCAATAACATTGACCGCCACCACGATCAGCTGGTAGTGCAGCCGATCGCCCAGCCAGGCGAAAAAAGCGGCAAATAGCAGGTAGCTGAACACGGTGTTCCAGAACCCGACCAGCAGATATCTGAATTTTTTGCGATGAAGGCGGTAGTACGCCGCTCTGCGCCTCATTGTGCCTCCACCGGCCTACTGGCCGGCCAGTCCGGCCATGGGGTCAAAAAAAGTCCGGGCCAGTGCCAGTGCCGGCCAGAAATCGTCGAGATGATCCCGGGGGTAAACGGCTGTAAGCAGCGTCACCCGCCCGCCGCCGGCCTTCATTTTATCGTAGGTCGCCCGGGCAACCGCCGGTGGAATCAGGGTGTCGCCATCCGAACAGATAATTGCGGTGGGCATTTCCGGCAGCCAGTCGTCGGTGGAGTTAGCAGCAATGTCGTCTGCCACCGGGCCGGCAGCAGCCCGTGCCAGGAATTCATCGCTGAACAGCTGCCGGGTGACCGCCGGGTAGTAAAGGAGAAAATGCCAGAACGGCAAGTCGGGACGGGCAAAATCGCCGGCCACCCGCTGGCGGTAGGGAGGACGGAAAATATCGCCGGAACTGTCCCAGCGGTAAATTCTGTTCCAGGCCTGAACCGCCCGGGCACAGATCATGCTCCCCACCGGCAGCGGGCCGATCCTGACCCCGCCCGGAGCGTCGAGCAGGTGGCGGACGGTGGCCGCCATATCATAGGGGCCAGCCATCATCGCCAGTGCCGTCACCCGGTACTGCCGGCAGTGAGCCTGGAGCAGACGGCCCAGGGCCGAGGCCGCCGCCCCGCCTTCCGAATAGCCGGCCACAAACAGCCGACCGCTGGTGCTGACCGCCAGCCGCACCAGCAGCTGACGGGCGGCAACTATGGTATCCAGGCCGTTGGCGGCCGCCGTGCGGCTGTAAAGATATTCGTCGGGCACGCCGGTAACCAGACCGCTGCCGATATAGTCGGGCATAACCACGATATAGCCGGCGGCGGCGAACACGGCCATTGCCGCCCGGGCCTGTGCTGAGCTGTCTACATTGCTCGGGGCCGAGCGGTTGTCAAATATGGTGGCGTGCAAAAAGATCAACAGCGGCAACGCCGGCTGGTCGGGGACGGCCGGCACCAGCACCGCCCCCGACACCGGCACCTCCCGCTCCAGGTGATCGACCGAGGTGTAAACCATCTGGTAGGCTGTCACGTCGTAGCGGGCAGGTCCGATCTGCTGCCGGACCATCTGCCGCACCGGCCGGTCCAGCCAGGCCTCAGCGATAAACTGGTCGATCTCGTCC
>JAOAFP010000104.1 GCA_026416215.1 Negativicutes bacterium
TCTTGCGCATGATCGGGGTTATTCCGTTGTGCCGCTCGCCGGCCGCCGACTGCCTGACAATCCCGATGGCAGGATTTTGGTAGCCGTACCAGGCAGCCAATATCTCATCAAACATTGCCGTTATCCCCGCCCGGTGACCGGTTATCTTCAGAGTGCTGACCGGCCAGTTCAGATAGGAGAAGATCATCTCCGGGAAACGCGGGTGGGCAAAACCAATCCTCTCTCCTGCCCGTTCGACCGGAAACCGGTGACTGCCGGCCTGGTAGTGGTCATGGTTGAGAATCGAGCCGCCGACAATCGGGATATCGCTGTTCGAGCCGATCAAATAATGAGGAAACATGTCAACAAAGGCCAGGAAGTTGGCGATCACATCGGAATCGATGACCATATCCCGGTGTTCGGGGTTAATTAAGATTGAATGCTCCGGATAGTAGAGGTAGGGTGAAAACTGGAAATACCATTCCCGTCCGGCCAGATCAAGCCGCAACATCCGGTGATTGTGACGGGCCGGCCGATTGTTGATATTGCCGCAGAAGCCTTCATTTTCGATGCACAGCAGACATTTGGGATAGCTGGCGGCCGGTCTGGCCTTGAGCCGGGCAATTTCCAACGGGTCTTTTTCCGGTTTGGACAGGTTGATGGTGATTTCCATTTCGCCGTGGACGGTGGCACTGGTCCACTGTCGGTTCCTGGCGATTGCCGCCACTTTTATGTAATCGGTGTGTTGGCTGAACTGATAATACCAGGTTAGCGCCCCCTCCCCCCCCTTCAGCCGGAGGATCTCGGCAAACTGACGCTCCACCGCACTTGGGGGAGGGACAATCTCCCCAATCAGGCGGGTCTCGACCTGTTCGCGGCTCTCGCCAAGACCGTCCCTGCCTGCCTGACCGATAAGATCGCAAAGCTCACTTACCAGCTCAGACAGGCGCTTCCCTGCCGTCTCCCCGGCGGGCAGCTGTGGAGTGTTGCCATCGTTCTCCCACCCCAGAATGGTGTAAAGCCGGTTGCGAAGAAAAATCACATCCCGCCGATCGGCCACGCCGTTATCAACCGCACAGCCGATTATCTTTTCAACCAGGAGTTTTTTCTCATCCATCGCACATAACCCCGAACTGCCACGTTGTTTGACCGAAGTACGGCCGGTCCGGCCCGAATATCACCGTGTCGCGGAATTGCGGCCAGTTGATGGCATTCGGCATGCACTGGGTTTCCAGGCATACCGCCGCGTGTTTGGGTTGATACCAGTTGGCGGTGTAGACGACACAGCACGGCTGGTCGGTTATTACCCGCAGGTAGCGCCCTGAACTGCGGTCGCTCAGGACAATGGTCCTGTTTCCGGTCAGCAGAAAAGGATGGTCGATACCGCCGTTGGCAATGGCAAACTGCCGGAAGTCCGCGTTAACCGCCCCGGCCAGCTGTCGCGGCCGGCGAAAGTCAAATGGGGTGCCGGCAACGGTCACGAGCCGACCGTCAACACAGCCATGCTCAGCCAGTGTTGCTACGTGATCGGCCTCCACCTCGAGGTACATGGACATGGGGTCCGAACCGCCAGTCAGGTCAAAATAGCTGTGGTTGGTAAGATTTAACACAGTTGGCTGCCGGCACGTCCCGCGATAGGTAAGCCGCAGGCAATATTGATCGACAATTTCGTAGTCCACGGCAAAATCCACCGCCCCGGGGAACCCCTGATCCCGGTCCGGGCTGTGACAGGTCAGCCGCGCCCCGGCCGCAACTGGTTCAACCTGCCAGAACCGGCGGTTCAGTCCGACCGGACCGCCGTGCAGGTTGTGCCTGCCGCTGTTCGCTGTCAACCGGTATTCCACGCCGTCAAGGTTGAACCGGGCGTCGGCTATACGGCCGGCCACCCGGCCGGTTATCGCTCCGAGATGGCCGGTGTTTTCCGGGTCAAACTCCGGTGCGGTCAGTACCACGTTGGCCAGTTCCCCTGTCCGGTCCGGGGTGCGGATCGCGGTTATTATCCCGCCGTAATTCAAAAACCGCACAGAAAATCCCCCGCTGCCCAGCAGCTCGTATTCCCTGACTTCCAGCCCCTTATACCAGGCAAAAATCCGCGCGTTCATCCTCTCGGTCACCTGTCATCCGGATGCTCCAGCTCGCGGGCCCCGTCACCGGCACTGACGGTGTAAAATTCAGCGGTGAGTCCGGTCAGGGCGGTATATTCGTCCCCGGTCCGGACAATAAAGTCGCCCAGCTGGTCTTCCGCCACCAAATTCACCGTGCAGCCCCCAAACCCCGCCCCGGTCATCCGAGCGCCAATGCAGCCGGGATGCAGCCAGGCCGCCGACACCAGGCTATCCAGCTCATGACCGGTAACCTCGTAATCATCCCGCAGTGATACGTGCGACTGGCGCATAAGTTCGCCAAACGCCCGGAGGTTATTCTTTTCCAGTGCGGCCACTGCCGCCAGCGTCCGCTGGTTTTCGCTCACCGCATGGCGCACCCGCCGGAAAACAATCCTGTCACTGATTGCGTCCCGGTTGGCCGTGAGGGTGGCCACATCCAGCTCGGCCAGCGTTTTGATTGGCAGCCGGGTCTGAAGGCAGGCAAGACCCTGCTGACACTCCCGTCGCCGCTGGTTATACTGCGAGTCGGTCAGTTCGCGGCGCTTGTTGGTGTTGGCGATCACCAGGGCATATCCGGCAGTGCTGAAGGGAACATAGCTGAAAATGAGACTGTTGCAGTCTAGCAGTATGGCGTGATTTTTCATACCCATACTGCTGGCAAACTGATCCATAATCCCGCATTTGACTCCAATGAAGCTATTCTCAGCTGCCTGCCCGATCAGCGCCAGCTGTACCCCGTCGAAACTTGCCCCTGTATAGGCCCGGGCGATCACAGCGGCAAGCACCTCAATCGACGCTGAGGATGAAAGGCCTGCCCCGCTGGGAATGGTGCCGGCAAACAGCATATCCCAGCCGGCCGTCAATTCCACCCCGCGTTTTTGAAACTCTACTAACACCCCCTTGGGGTAATTGGCCCAGTCGTGTTCGGGCTGGTATCGCATACCGTCCAGGGAGAACTCAATTATTCCCAGTTCGGGGAAGTTCATTGAGTATAAGCGATTATTGCGGTCGGTACGCCGGCGGACCACCGCGTAAGTCCCCAGGTTCAGGGCACAGGGGAATACATTCCCTCCGTTATAGTCGGTGTGCTCACCAATCAGGTTCACCCGGCCGGGGGCAAAAAATTTCCGACAATCGCCCCCGCTGCCGTACAGTTCGCTAAATCTACCCAAAAGGCGTTCAAAGTCCATTTTTTTGCCCCCCTGCTGCGTTTTTGAAAATCTTTACCGCCCATGGCGGCAGTTCGATACCGTTAAATTCCACCGGGTAACTGTTATGGTTAAGCAGAAACAGCTGTTTGTCCCGCCGGGCCGCTTCCACCCCGGCCGGAGTCAGCCAGTGCTCAATTTTCTGCCGGTCCAGTACCTTTTCCGCCAGTGTCAGCCAAAATTCCTCATCTTCAATTCCCGTTGCCACGTGCCATAGCTGACCCTGCCCGATATCAGCGGTTGCCACCGCCCCATAACCTGAGAATTCGTCAGTGTAGTTCAGTTCGATCCGGCAGTGCCGGTCAACCGGCTCCAGCATATCCCGCCACACTGCCGCACGGTAATTGCGACGGCCGTCGCTTACCGTCACCTGGCGATTATCTCCCAGCGACTCACAGCAGCAACAGTGCGCCCCCAGCACCTCGAGCCACGGATTGGCGCAATTGAAGTATACAGCGTTATCCCGGTCCTTGATTCCGGCCCGGAAGCTGCTTATCACCACTCCGCCGCCGGACAAAAACTGCCGCAGGCGTTCGATCAGTTCCCGCTCCAGCAGCAGCGGCACTGGCAGCAGCACCACTCCGTAGCAGGAAAAGTCTGCCCGGCAGTCGATCACGTCGATTGGGACGTTGTGGCGGTAAAATCCGTGATACAGCCGGTAATGTTCGCGCTGCACGTCCATTCCGGCAGATTGCGGCTGAATCTTCCAGGCAAATATGTTGTCAGGGTTGTAGACCAGGGCCACTCGGGCCGGAGGTGTCTTCAGTCCCGCCCCGGCCATCGACCTGACTTCGGAAAAAAACTCTTTCATTTCCGCCAGCCGCAGACCGTCCCGGTTGTCGTGATCCAACACTCCGTAGCAGAACTGTTCGGCACCTTTGGTAGCAGTCCGCCAGCGGAAGTACAGCAAGTTGTCGCAACCGTGCAGCACAGCCTGCCACGACCATAGCCGGGCCTGCCCGGGGCGGGGCAGGTAGCCCATAATTGTATGGGCCTGAGCACCGATCAGCTGCTCGGTAATCCAAAAACTGCCGTTTTTTAGTCCCCGGGTCAGATCAAGCTTCATAGCCGTCTGCCCGCAGGGGACCGGACGTTCCAGGCCGCCCCACACCGGATAATTGTTTAGTGCCACCAGATCGAGGTGTTCGGCGATATCGGCAAAGTTCTGGGCCTTGTTGAAGTAGTCGCCGGGAAAATTGTGCATAATCGGCTGACCGTCCGGAATAATCCCCCTGAGAACTGCCGCCTGCTCGGCGACAAAATCGGTGATGGTGGCCGCCCTGAACCGGTAAAAGGCCAGCAGCAGCCCGGGATTTTTCGCCGGAATGGTGGGCAGCGGCAGATCAACCTGGGAAAAATCCCGGTAGGTCTGCCCCCAGAACACCGTTCCCCAGCTGTCATTCAGCCGGTCGATATCGCCGCTGAACTCTGAGGCCAAAAACTTCTGCCAGGCCAGACGGCAGTTATGACAATAGCACCAGTCACTCCCCTCGTGACCAAGTTCGTTGTCAAGCTGCCAACCCACCACCGCCGGGTGACGGGAATAAGCCTTGGCCATAGCGGCCGTTATTTCCCGGCTGCGCTGCCGGTAGACCGGAGAATTGAGACAGGCCTGCCTTCGCCCGCCAAAATGCCGTTTGACCCCGTATTCATCAACCGACAAAACCTCGGGATGATTTGCGACCAGCCATACCGGCAGCGTAGCGGTGGGTGTGCCAAGCAGGACCTTTATCCGGTAGTGGTCGGCCTGCTCCAGAATCGGAATGAAAAAAGAAAAATCAAGGCTGCCCTCTTCCTTTTCCAGCAACGGCCAGGCAAATTCGGCGATACGGATACAGTTGACGCCCGCTGCCGCCATCCGCTGTAAATCGCTCTGCCAAAATTTTTTCTCCCACTGTTCGGGGTAATAATCCACTCCCAGATACATAGCCGTATTC
>JAOAFP010000105.1 GCA_026416215.1 Negativicutes bacterium
AGATGTGTATAAGAGACAGGGCAAAAACCGCACACTCCAGGGCCACTTCGGTGGTGCAGCCGTCCACCTCGCTGTCCAGCCCGCCCATAATTCCGGCCGCCCCCACCACTGCCTGCCCGGAAGTTATAACCAGCACCCCGCTGTCAAGAGTCCGCTCGGTGCCATCCAGGGTAACCAGCTTTTCCCCCTCCCGGCCCCGTCTCACCCCCAGCCGGCGGGCCGGCAGCTTGCGGCAATCGTAGGCGTGCAGCGGCTGTCCGGTAACAAACATCACATAATTGGTCACATCCACCACGTTGTTGACCGGCCGGACCCCCAGCGACTGCAGGCGGTTCTGCAGCCATAGCGGCGAATCCCCCACCTTCACCCCGGTCAGCAGCGCCAGAGAAAACCGCCGGCAATCGTTGGCGTCAGCAATATCCACCATCCAGCCGCCATCCCCGCCGGCATCCGGCCTGACCGGCGGCCGGAACAGCGCCTGATCAAATTCAGTGCCTAGGATTACCGCACTCTCTCGAGCAATCCCCAGCACCGAAAAACAGTCGGGGCGGTTGGGCATAATCTCAAACTCCAGAATCACATCATCCAGCGACAGGAGTGCCGACACATCCTCCCCTACCGGACAGCCAGCCGGCAGACGGTAAATCCCCTCGCGGTTATACTCGGCCACCAGCCTGGCATCCAGGCCTAGCTCAGCGTAAGAGCACACCATCCCCCAGGATGTTACCCCCCGTAGTTCGGCTACCCCGACCTCCCGGCCGTCAGCCAGCCGGGCCCCCGGCCGCGCCCAGGGAACGATATCACCGGTTTTCAGGTTGGTGGCTGCTGTTACCACAGCAACCTGCCCGCCGCCGGTGTCCAGATCAGCCAGCCATAGACTGTCGGCCGACGGGTGCGGCCGGAATCCGCTCACCCGGGCACTGATCACCCCGGCTGGTTTAGCTTGCCGCTCGTGCACCCCTTCCACCGCCAGGCCACGGCCGGCCACCCGCGCCACGTAGTCCCGCCAGTCCAGGTCAATCCCCAGCAACTGTTTTAACCACCGGTAAGAAACATTCATACGCCCACCTCAGAACTGGGAAATAAACCGCAGATCATTCTCGTAGAAAAGGCGAAGATCATTGATCCGGTAACGAATCATCGCCATCCGCTCCACACCCATCCCAAAAGCAAACCCGCTGACCGTGCCGGGATCGTAACCGCCGGTGGACAGCACCCGGGGATGAACCATCCCGGCGCCGAGGATTTCCAGCCATCCGCTGCCTTTGCATAAACTGCACCCGCCCCGGCGGCAATTCACACAGGAAACGTCAACTTCCACGCTTGGTTCGGTAAATGGGAAGAAGCTAGGCCGGAACCTTATCTCCACCGACGGTTCAAAAATGCGTTGCAGCGCCTCTATTAACGTCCCTTTCAGATCGGCCAGGCTTATTCCCCGGTCGATCAGCAGCCCCTCCAGCTGATGAAACATCGGCGTATGGGTGGCATCGTAATCACAGCGGTAGACCTTACCGGCTGAAATAATCCGCAGCCCTGAATGGACGGACGAACACCTTTCCATTGTCCGGGCCTGCACTGACGACGTATGGGTGCGCAAAAGCAGGCCAGGCTTCAGGTAAAACGTATCGTGCATATCGCGGGCCGGGTGATCGGCGGCAATATTTAGCGCTTCGAAATTATAGTAGTCGCTTTCCACCTCCGGGCCGTCCACCGCCACAAACCCCATTCCCCGGAAAATATCGCACAAATCGTACAAAGTCCGGGTAATTGGATGCAAGTGGTGCCCCAACCTATTTCTGCGGCCGGGCAGGGTAACATCAATCTCCTCACTGGCCAGCCTAGCCGCCAGTTCCCGCTGCCTGATCGCCCTGGCCGCCGCCGCCAGCTCCTCTTCCAGTTCCTGCCGCAGCTCGTTGACCTTCTGGCCAAAAGCCGGCCGCTCACCGGGCGGCAGCTGCCCCAGCGAACGGAGAAGCCTGGTCACTTCACCCTTCCTGCCAAAATATCTGACCCTGAATTCTTCGACTCCGCGCAGTGAATCCAGCTTCCCGATCCCGGCCAGGGCCGCACGCCGCAGATTTTCCAGCTCAGACATATATCCTCCCATTGCCGCCCGTCGGCACAACCTTGCAAAAAAGCCTTCGTCCCGCCCCGGGCGAAGGCTTCGGCCTGATTATAGCACAGCAGGAAAAGGCTTGCAAAACCTGACGGCGGCTAACCTGCCGCTCCCGCTCCGGAAGCTCGACTCCCCCTCAGCCGCCACATCTGCCAGACGGCCAGCCCCAGGCCGATGACGCAGAACGTAACGTAAAACCGGAACAAAACAAAGTAGCTGCCGGTGCTGTCATAAACCCAGGCCACCAGCTGCGGCCCAACCAGCCCGGCCAACGCCATCGCGGTCATAACCTTGCCGTGGGTGGCACTCAGCGACTTGCTGCCGAACACATCGCTCAGGTAGGAAACAATCCCGGCAAACCCGCCGCCGTAACCGGCGATGACCAGACAGAGCATCACCTTGTACGGCAGCGGACTGTAAACGTAGTGCATCACAAAATAAACCGCTCCCAGCAAAGAAAACAGCACAATGTAGCATAACGGCCGCCCTGCGTAGTCTGATATCCCCGACATTAGCAGCCGGCCGGCTGCATTGGCAAAGCCGATCAAACCGACCACCGCTGCCGCCTCACCGGCCGACAGCCCGATTTTAGTCTGCAACAGGGGCGAAGCAGTGGCTATCATCCCCAAACCGCAGACGGCATTAAAAAACAGCATGCCCCAGATCAGATAAAAGTCAAGCCGTCGCCATACACTGGCTGCCTGCGGGTCAACGGTGCCGGCCGCTGCCGTCTGTACCCGGTTGACCGGCAGGGCAAACAAACTGCTCATAGCCGCCATTATCACCATATAAACCGCCCCGCTGATCAAAAACGTCGATACAACTCCATAACGGTCAATCAGTAAATTAAATACCGGCCCGGCCACCATGCTGCCCAAGCCAAACCCCATTATGCAGAAGCCGGTGACAGCCCCCCGCCGGTTGGGAAACCACTGGGCCAGCATTGACATCGGCGTGACATAACCCACTCCGACCCCGCACCCGAACAACACTCCGTAGCAAGCATAAAGCAGCCAGATGTTGCGCTGTTCTATGGCCCATGCCGATCCGAGCATGCCTGTTACAAACAGTGCGGTGGCTAGCCATCCCCCACGGCGCGGCCCCCACTTAACGGCCAGGCTGCCGCCCACCGCCGCTGCCAAACCGTTAACAAAAACCGCAATCGAAAATGCCAGCTGCACCTGAGTTAGGTGAAGTCCGAAAATATGCTGTAAATGCTTGCTGAACACGCTCCAGGCGTAGAGCGAACCCAGGCATAGATGAAAAACTGCGGCAGGGATGAGAATTCTAAAAGCTATCCATGGGTTTTTCACAGGCAGACTCCTTTCTGAGGGTGCGTCTGTACTGTCATTCGCCTCACCCCCGGCAAACACCTGCAACCAGTCGGTTATCTGCCGACATTTTTCCTGCTGCTCGTTCCATTCGTATCCCTTCTGACAAACACTTGCAGCCACTGCAGAAGGACACATATGCGTGGTCACAGACAAATGTCTGATAACGGGGGTTGTGTCTACTGAATCCTATCCCTGCAACACCTCCATTTCACTGGTCCGTTCGGCTAGTATGCGCGGCAAACCGATAATTCCGGCATTATGTTGGCCGCCAGCTGGTCGCACCGTGCACTAAACCTTGTATTACCTGCAGCACGACACATAGCTGTTTTTAGCCGCATTTCCGCACAAAACACGCTTCTCTCTCTGTCCCGCTCAAAGATTGCCGGTTTTTCCCCGCTGCCGGTTTTTCTCCCGCCAGTCATATTATTATCACGCTTTCCGGAAAAGTCCTGCCCACTTCCCCGAAGGTAATCACCGGGGCAAGCTCACTGAGCTTGTAGATTCTCAGTGAATCTTCCTGCTCATCTATGATTTTCCTTAACTTCTTTATCATAGTATCAGGTTTCCTTTGGGTAATATGACATTCAAAAGCTGAGTACTGCACCCTCTGTCCGTAGCCCTCCAGCTCCTTTACCATGCGATTACGCCGCTTGTTTCCTTCACTGTCTGCCGCAACGTCATAAATAACCAACACAAGATATATCCTGTTGGCCACACTCAGAGCCGGTAATCCATCGCCCAAACACCTTCGTCCCCGCCAGGCCCGTCCGGGCTTTTAGTAACACTGTACTCCCGGTCTCCGGCCAGCGAACGCCTGAACTCCAGTAATTTCCGGCAGGTGTCGCAGCATTCACCGAGCTCCAGCCGGGATTCAATCTCTGAACTGGATGTTCCGCAGACCGAACACTCCCGCAGCCTTTCCTTCCCGGCTGCAGGACAAAACATCTGCCTCAGCATCTCTTCGTCGTCGGCGTAACGGGCTGCCTTCTGCCCGGCCAGTTCGACAGCCAGCCCGTCGATTACCGCGCTGGCATTTTTCATCATCTCCAGTGCCGAGCACTCCTTGCCGGCAATGGCCATATACAGGGTCAGGCCGAATTTATCGTAAAACCACCGGTTTATCTTCTTCTTCGCCTCTGCAACCACACTGTTGGCCGCTTCAGTGTTGGGAAGCAGCAGGTAAAAATGGCCGCCGCTGCTGTATATCAGCTGTGCCCGGGTCAGCCCCAGCCGGCCGAGGATTTCACTTACCGTGTGCTCAACAATAAACTCAAGGTAGAAGGATCTGGCCCGCAGCGATTTCAGTGCTCCCTTGCTGCTTATCGTGTATATAAACTATAAACTTCTGAATGCCTGACAAATCGCAGGAAACCAGCAGGAAAATTTTATCCTCCCGCGTTTTCTCTGCCTCCGTAAAACACACTCTCCGAAAGTCATCGATTCCTTTATCCCGGAAGTAGCAATACATAGCCGCTGCGATTACCGCTGTCAGCTTCAGGTGATCAAACAGCGAAATGTCGCACAGGTTGTTAATGTCGGGGTCTGACGGAACGAGCGACAATCCACGCTCAAACCTCATCAGCAGCGAATTGATTAACTCATGTCCGTCGCCGGCACAGTTTTTGGCAAAAAGCTGTTTGTTTATGACGTCATCGTAGTTTTTCTGCTCATTGTTAACTTCTTCTGTTTTGGGACAGCGGATGACGTCCGGCCACTTGCCCAGCGGGTAAAACAACCTATGACCCCCAGCC
>JAOAFP010000012.1 GCA_026416215.1 Negativicutes bacterium
GTATAAGAGACAGGTGCTAACATCCTCAATCAGAAGGAGGACTACGAGCGTATCATCGAAGTGTCGTGGGAGGCAGGCAGCGACGAGATATACACCGTTCAGGTCGAGGTGGTTGGCGAAGATCGTTCGGGCCTGCTGACCGATATAATGGTGATTGCCGCGGAAAACAAGGTAAACATCACCTCGGTCAACGCCCGGGCTGATGAACAACACAACGCCGTAATCTACCTGAACATCCATGTCAACGATCTTACCAGGCTGGAGTCACTTATGACCAAGTTTCGCCGGATTCGCGATGTGTTTTCGGTCAAGAGGGTCAGCAACCAGGCATCGTGAGAAAAGATGAGGGCAGTCGTTCAGCTTGTTGACCAGGCACGGGTCCTGGTGGATGGGGAAACGGTGGGAGAGATTGGCCGGGGACTGGTTGTGCTGCTGGCGGTGGCAGCCGGTGATGATGAGCGGGCTATGCAGTGGCTGGCTGATAAAATAATCGGGCTGCGGATTTTTCCTGACCAGGCCGGAAAGCTTAACAAATCGCTAAGCGAGGTTGCCGGGGAGATGCTGGTGGTTTCGCAGTTCACCCTTTACGGGGACTGCCGGAAAGGGCGGCGGCCCAGCTATGATCGGTCGGCACCGCCGGAAGAGGCTCGCCACTGGTACGAAAAATTTGCCGCTTACTGCGGCGAGCGGCTGTCCAGGGTGGAGTGCGGCCGGTTTCAGGCGGAAATGGTGGTAGAAATAATCAACCACGGTCCGGTCACGTTGTTGCTGGACAGTGAAAAAATGTTCTGAGGTGGCTATGTATGATCAAAGTTTTACAGACTCCGGTGGGCGAACTGGCCACCAACTGTTATGTGGTGGCCTGCGCGGATACCGGTGAGGCCATGGTTGTAGATCCGGGGGCAGAGGCTGAACGGATTGAGCTACTGGTCAGGCGTGGTAGCCTGAAGGTGGTTGGGATTGCCCTCACCCACGGTCACGCCGATCATATCGGGGCGGTTCCTATTCTGCGTGACCGTTGGGCGGTACCGGTATATATACATGCCGGTGACGGGGAGATGCTGACCAGTCCCCAGAAAAACCTGTCGGCCTTTCTTGAACGGCCGGTCAGTAGCCGGCCGGCTGACGTATTGCTGACTGACGGTGATGAGCTGAGTTTCGGCCGGGTTAAACTGACTGTCCTCCACACCCCGGGACATACTCCGGGAGGAGCGTGCTTCTACGGCGAAGGGGTGGTGTTAAGCGGCGACACCTTGTTCGCCGGTTCAGTCGGCCGCACCGATTTTCCCGGCGGTTCGCTGAGCCAGCTGGTGGGCAGCATCAGGGAAAAGCTGTTTGTCCTGCCCGACGGAGTAGTGGTGTACCCCGGACACTATGAACAGACTACCATTGGCAGGGAAAAACGGTTCAACGAGTTTGTCGGTCAGCTGTAAGTATGAGCATCCGCTTCAGCAGTACTGCTACCCAGTGCCACCTGTTCCGTGCCCTGATTGTGCTGGCCCTGTTCGGCCTGGTGCTGGCAGTGAACAATGTGATATTGCCGGTTGCACTGTCGGTCATTCTCTGTCTGGTCATGCAGCCGGTGGCCGACTGGCTGGAGTGTGGCCGCCTGGGCCGGCTGGGCTGGCGCATGCCGCGTACGGTGGCCATTGCCGTCACCTTTGCTCTGTTCATTCTGTTAGGCGGTGGCTTGCTGCTGGGTATGATGCTGCCAGTGGCCGGGCAGGCCTATGATCTGACCGAAAATCTGCCGAGCATCGTCGCCAAGGTTCAGTACTTCTGGCAACAGGCTCTGACCAGGTTCAATGCCGCTGATATACCTGAGGATGTACGTGGGGTTATCCAGAAGATTTTCGCCGGCCTGGCCAATCTGTCACTCGATCTCTCCGGCAGGGTTTTCAGCGCCACCATTGATTTTGCCACCCGGGTGGTGGAGCTGTTCATAGTTCCGTTGTTGACTTATTACCTGCTTAAGGACGGCCGCAATCTGGTTCGGGGAATTGTTGGTCTGTTTGCTGACGACCTGCAGCCGCGGGTGCAGGCGCTGAGCGACGAGCTGGGCGAGGTGCTGTCCGGGTATCTGCTGGGGCAGGCGACGGTCTGCCTGCTTATAGGACTGGTGGTGGCGGCCGGCCTTACTTGGCTGGGTATACCCTACGCCCTGGTTCTGGGAGTGCTGGCTGCCCTGACCGAGGCCATACCGGTCATTGGAGCGATAATCGGTGCGGTGCCGGCCTTGCTGATTGCTCTTCTGGTTTCGCCGGCCACGGCGCTGAAAGTGCTGATTTTTTACGTCATCGTCTTCAAGATTGACAGCAATATAGTTGTGCCGCAGATTGTCGGAAAACGAATTCGTCTGCATCCGATGGTGATAATTATCTGTCTGTTAATCGGGGCGCAGCTTAACGGAATTCTTGGCATGGTGGCGGCTGTGCCGGTCACGGCCGTTGCTGTGGTGGTGATAAAACATCTCTGGCAGTGGCGGCAGGGGCGCGGCCTGCCAAGGGAAGCGAAGGGTGAGTGAACGTCACTGGGGACAGCTGACTGGGGTGCGGCCGGGCAAACTGGCGTTAAAGATGAAGGATGCCGGGCTGTCTGACGGCGAAATCCGTCACCGGCTCAGGGAGGACTATCGGCTGGCTGACGAGGCGGTCGAATTGCTGCTGGAAGTGGCCGAACGCCAGCAGCGTTGCCTGGAAGGGCGGCTTCTGTCCGACGGATTCCACCTGTACGTCAGTCTGCCGTTTTGCCCGTCTATTTGCCATTATTGCAGCTTCCCGTCGCTGTCGCTGGCGGCCGGGGAAAGGTGGCTGGAGCCGGTGGTTGCGGCCATTGGCGAGGAAATTGCCATGGTGGCTGAATGGCAACGTCAGACTGGCCGGCTGCTGACCACGGTCTATGTTGGCGGTGGCACTCCCAGCGCTATGCCGCGCCGTCTGCTTGCGTCAATTATGGATATGCTGCGTTGCCAGCTGGTTTGGACAGGGGACGGGGAGTTCACCGTTGAGGCTGGTCGTCCTGATACGGTCGACGGCGATTTCTGCCGACTGTGCCGACAGTATTCGGTGAGCCGGGTGTGCGTTAACCCGCAGACCCTGAATGATCAGGTCCGACGGGATTGTGGCCGCGGTCACAGTACCGTCGATTTTTTTCGGGCGGTCGAACAATTGCGCCGGGATACCGGATGCTGGATCAACGTAGATTTGATTGCCGGTCTGCCGGGAGAAACGGTGGCTGGTTTTGCCAGTGGGGTGCAAAAGGTGATCGAACTAACCCCGGAAAACATCACAATACACGTTTTGTGCCGGAAGCGGGGCAGCCGCTGGCAGCAGCAGCCTGACCGCCAGTGGCTGCCGGCCGAAGTCGACCAGGCTCTGGCTGATAGCCGCGACTGGCTGAGAAGGGCTGGTTACCGGCCGTACTACCTGTACCGGCAGAAAAAGACGGCCGGGGACAGGGAAAATGTCGGCTATTGTCTGCCGGGCAGACTGTCGGTTTATAACGTGGTGATGATCAATGAACAGCAGGACATCATCGGCCTGGGACCGGGGGCGGCCAGTAAAATTGTCGCCGGCGGACGGGTGTCCACCATCTACCACAACAAATCGCCTGCCCATTATCTGGCCAGCTTTACTTCCAGGTGCCGCATGACAATGTCATTAATGCATGCGGCCGCCGCGGTTGAAAACCACCCGGGCCGGGGATGATTTTTACCGGTAGTGTGCTATAATCTCTGACGTACTTTATGGAAAGGACGGGTCAAACATTGCTGACGGGCGCGCCGCGCGGTACAAGGGATATTCTGCCGTCACAGTCCGGCAGCTGGCAGTGGCTGGAGCATCAGCTGCGCCACACCTGCCGGCTCTACAATTACCGGGAAATTCGCACCCCGGTTTTTGAGCATACTGAGCTTTTTCTGCGCGGGATTGGTGATACTACCGATGTGGTGTCAAAGGAGATGTATACCTTCAACGACCGCGGGGGCAGAAGCCTGACTCTGAGGCCTGAGAACACTGCTGCTGTAGTCCGGTCGGTGGTGGAAAACAGGTTGCTTGGCGATCTCCTGCCGGTGAAACTTTATTACATCGGACCGATGTTCCGTTACGACCGGCCCCAGGCGGGCCGGTTCAGACAGTTTCACCAGTTTGGTGTCGAAGCCCTGGGGGTGGATGAACCGGCTATCGATGCTGAAGTTTTGCTGATGGCGGCCAGTCTGCTGGATCGGTTGCAACTGTCGGGGGTGATGCTGGCGATCAATACCATCGGCTGTGGCCTGTGCCGGCCGGGTTACCGGCGCAGCCTGACGTGCTATCTAGACGGTTGTGTGGACCGGCTGTGTGGTGACTGCCGGCGACGTTACCGGACCAACCCGCTGCGGGTACTGGATTGTAAGCGGGAAGAATGCCATATGGTCACCCGATCGGCGCCGGCCATCACCGAACAGGTTTGCACCCAGTGCCGGGAACATTTTACCGCCGTACTGGAGTTGCTGGCGGCCAGCAACCAGGCGTACACGGTTGATAGCCGGCTGGTCAGGGGTCTTGACTATTACAACCGCACCACCTTTGAATTCAAGTTTGACCGGCTGGGGGCACAGAGCACTCTGATCGGCGGGGGGCGGGATGACGGGCTGGTGGCCGAGCTGGGTGGGCAGCCAACACCGGCGGTGGGGTTCGCCGCCGGGATAGAGCGGCTGTTGCTGGCGATGGAGATAAACCACTGTCTACCGACCGTTGCCGAGCGGCCGGAAGTTCTGGTGTTGCCGATCGGGCGGGCGGCAAAAACCACTGCACTTACTCTTGCTGAAGAGTTGCGCGGCCGGGGCGTGGCCTGCGACCTGGTATTCGGTGAGCGCAGCCTCAGAAGCCAGCTGCGCCTGGCTGACAGGCTGGGGGTTTATGTGGCGGTGCTGATCGGCGATCAAGAGCTGGCTGCCGGGCGGGTGGTGCTTAAAGATATGACGGGCAAGGAACAGATCACCCTGCCGGCCGCTGAGTGTGCGGACAAAATAGAACAAATACTGGCAAAGAGGAGCGTATAGAATATGGGATCGTCGGTGGAATGGAAGCGAAGTGCCAGGTGTGGCGAATTTGGACCCGGGCATGTGGGTAGTGAGGTTTGCTGTTGTGGTTGGGTGGAAGGCAGGCGTGATCATGGAGGCCTTATCTTTATCGACCTGCGTGACCGCAGTGGGGTGGTGCAGGCAGTATTTTCCCCGGATATTGATCGGCAGGCGTTTGAGGTGGCAGAGGGAGTGCGGGGTGAGTATGTGATTGCCGTGCAGGGAACGGTGGTGGCAAGGTCGCCGGACACTGTCAATCAGAACATACCGACCGGGGCTATTGAAATAAACGGCCGGGCGATCAGGGTATTGAACCCGGCCAAAACACCACCCTTTTACATCGAGGATGGGATTGAAACTGACGAGATGCTGAGGCTTAGATACCGTTACCTCGATCTTCGCCGGCCGGAAATGCAGGCCAATATAAAACTGCGTCACAAAGTGACCATGGCGATGCGGCAATTTTACGATCAGCAGGGATTTTGGGAAATCGAAACTCCGGTGCTGACCAAGAGCACCCCCGAGGGAGCCCGGGATTTCCTCGTTCCCAGCCGTTTGAATCCCGGCCGGTTTTACGCTCTGCCCCAGTCACCGCAAATTTACAAACAACTGACCATGGTAGCCGGATTTGATCGCTACTTCCAGATCGCCCGCTGTTTCCGCGATGAGGATCTGCGGGCTGACCGGCAGCCGGAATTTACCCAGCTGGACGTGGAAATGTCGTTTGTCGATGTCGATGATGTTATTGACTGTACAGAGGCAATGCTGGTCCATGTATTCGGACAGGCAGCCGGGATTGACATACCCCGCCCGTTTCCCCGGATCGGCTATGATCAGGCCATGGAACGATACGGGTCAGACAAGCCGGATTTACGTCTGGAAATTGAATTGGTTGAGCTGACTGATGCGGTGCGCGGCAGCCAGTTCAATGTGTACGAGGCGGTGATTGGCAGCGGTGGCTGTGTCAAGGCAATACGGGTCCCCGGTTACGCCAATATTGCTCGGCGGGAAATCGACGATCTGGTTAAGTTTGTTCAGCAGCTCGGCGGACAGGGTATGACCTGGATGTGCTACTTGCCTGATGGGATCAAGTCACAAATTACAAAGTTTTTTGCACCTCATCACATTGAGGCTGTGACTGCCGCCACCGGGGCTGAAACGGGTGATTTACTGCTGATGGTGGCCGGTAACCGTCAGCTGGTCAATTCAGTGCTCGGACAGCTGCGTCTGGAAATGGGGCGGCGTCTGCAGCTGTTCAAGTCTGGCTGGAAGTTCCTCTGGGTGGTGGACTTCCCGATGTTTGAGTACGTCCCCGAAGAAAAGCGTTACGTAGCGATGCACCACCCGTTCACCTCGCCCCGGGACACCGATATCGGGCTGCTGGCGGGCGGTGATCTGGCAGCAGTGAAGGCCAAGGCCTACGACGTGGTGCTGAATGGGGTGGAAATTGGTGGAGGCAGCATAAGAATTCACAGCCGGACAGTACAGGAGCAGGTTTTTTCCGCTATCGGTCTCAGTGAGGAACAGGCCCGCAATAAGTTCGGTTTTTTGCTGGAGGCATTCGAATACGGAACTCCGCCCCACGGCGGTATTGCCCTTGGGCTGGACCGGCTGGTGATGCTGCTGGCCGGCCGTCAGTCGATACGTGACGTAATCCCCTTCCCTAAAACCCAAAGTGCCTCCGATATGATGATGCAGGCCCCGTCGGGTGTGGACGACAAACAGCTGGCCGAGCTACACATCCGCCTGGCCCCCGGTCTCAAACTGGACAGATAACCGGATTCGTGTTAGAATCTGTCTGTTAGTTGCGCCCGTAGCTCAGGGGATAGAGCGCCGGCCTCCGGAGCCGGGAGCGCAGGTTCGATTCCTGCCGGGCGCGCCATAGTCGATATAAAAGCCCGCTGTTGTTACGATAGCGGGCTTTAGTTTAACCGGATGGAGTGCGGAAATGGTAATGAGGGGCAAAGATGCCGGTGGGTACCAACGGGTGGAACGGATGTACGAGTTTGAAACCCAGCTGGCCCGGCGCAACTGCACACCGGTAGCCGGAGTTGACGAGGCTGGCCGCGGGCCGCTGGCCGGGCCGCTGGCGGTGGCAGCGGTTATTCTTCCCCCGGATTGCCGAATTTACGGACTTAATGACTCCAAACAGCTCACAGCTCGCCAGCGCCGGGAACTGTACCGGGAAATAATCGCCCGGGCGGTGGATTACTGCGTGTGGATGGTTGATGCCCGGGTGATCGATCAACTTAACATCTACCAAGCTACCTTGTGGGGAATGCGGCAGGCAGTGTCTCGTCTCCGGCCGGTGCCGCGGGCGGTAATAACTGATGCCATGCCGATGCCGGGCTGCCGGGCAGTGGTAATCAGCCTGACCAGGGGGGACAACTTCAGTGCCAGTGTTGCGGCAGCGTCGATTTTGGCCAAGGTGGAGAGAGACCGGGTCATGGAAGAAATGGACAGGATCTGGCCGGAATATGGGTTTGCCCGGCACAAGGGTTACGCTACCCCTGATCATATCGCCCGGATAAGACAGTACGGTTGTTGCCCGGCGCATCGCCTGTCATTTCGCTCGCCCAGGGCGGACGGCAGGTTTTTGCCGGCCGGGGTAGAACAATAATGCTGGCCCGGATCCGGCAGTTCTGGCGGGCGATTACCGCCAGTCCGGAAAAGGTTGATTGGCAGTTTGTCGATCGGTGGCTGGTCGGCAAAGAGCGCCGGCTGTTTGATGACTACGCCCTGTATGATCAGCTGCACGCAATCAATGTGGCCAAAACGGCTCTGGTGATGGCTGGGCGGGAAGGGCTTGAGTTGGACAGGATAGCCCTGTTGATGCGGGCGGCCCTGTTGCACGATATCGGCCGGGTGGCCGGTGATCTGCCGATTTGGGGCAAGGTGACGGCTGTATTGGTTCACCGTTTTTGTCCCCGGTTGTTGCGCTGCCGGGCAGCTGACTCGGTGCGCCGTGGGCGTAACTGGCGGCATATTCTTTACATATATTGGCATCATCCCGAGCTAAGTGCAGAGCGGCTGAAGGCAGCCGGTTGCGAGGAAACGATTGTGGCTGCTGTCGCCGGTCACCACCGTCCGCCGACGGCGGCTGACGACTGGTTGAGCCGCATTCTTAAATCTGCTGACAGTCTGAATTAATTTCAAGCGAGGAGGATTTATGGACAGAAGTGCCACAGTAGTCAGAAAAAGCGAGGAAACCGACATTGCGGTCAAAATTGATCTTGATGGGCACGACAATATTCACATCAATACCGGAGTGCCTTTTTTTGACCATATTCTCGGTCATTTCGCCCGTCGGGCCGGGTTTGACCTGACCATTGACGTACAGTGTCTGAATTTTGTCGATCCTCATCATGTGGTGGAAGATTGCGGTGTGATTATCGGTCAGGCGATTGGCCGGGCACTGCGCGATCGCCGGGAAATAAGGCGTAATGCCACGGCCTTTGTTCCGGTCGATGATGCGCTGGTGATGGCAGTGGTGGATATCAATGGCCGGCCCTGGCTGAGCTTTGATGTCCCGCCCGGAAGCAGCGACGGTCAGTTGGCAGTGGGTTATGATCTGGTTGAGGAATTTTTGCGGGCGATAACCATCCGGGTAAATCTCAACATCCACATCCGGTTGATCCACGGCAAAAATCCCCATCACTGTCTGGAAGGGATAATGAAGGCAGCCGGCCAGGCATTGGGCGAGGCCATGACCGAAAAGAGGCAGGGACTGGTCGGCATTTAGCCGACAGGCAAAGACTACCATGGAAATATACGATCGGCTTAATATGAACGATATCCGGCGGGAGCTGCAGTCGATAACCGACAACCTCAAAAAAATTTCCGGTTATGGCCTGAATGAACAGTTACTGACCGAAATCGAACGGTTAGAGAAACTCCTGTTCGCCATCACCAGCTCCCCCAGCCGGTGACTGCCAGGCCAACCGGGCCGACAGATAGCGTTCGCGCAGCTGCCGGCGGGTAAGGGGTGGCGGCCAGAGCTCAGGGTTGGCACAGCGCATGGCAGCGGCCAGGCGGCTGAACACCCTGGGATCGTCAGACTCCCATCTGTTCAGCAGCGTTTTGATCCGCTGGCGGCTGGTGTGCCCGGCATAGGGACAGGATGGTTTGACCGGTTGATGTGGCAGTTGGGCTACAGCGGCCGCCACCTCCCGCTCTCGGGCGTAGCAGAGTGGGCGGATCACCCAAATTCGTTGGCGGTCAAGGTGGGATTTGGGCGAAAAGACAGCCAGACGGCCATTGAAAAGAAGGTTCATCAGGAAAGTTTCAACTGCATCATCCAGGTGGTGGCCAAGAATCAGCCGGGTAAAACCATTCCTGCTGGCGAAACCGGACAGTGCTGCCCGGCGGAACCGGCTGCAGCCGTAACACGGGTCCGGGCAGCCATCGGCTGCGACCGCGGCGGCAATGTTTTCCCTGATCAATGCCAGTGGCACGTCATAAGACCGGCAGATTCTGGTCAGCTGGTCGCACGGGGAACCGGGGGAGAACCCGGCGTCAACGCTGGCGGCCGACAGACTGAATCGGTGACGGCGGCCGCGTCGCAAACGGTCCAGTATATGCAGGAGCAACAGGCTGTCCTTGCCCCCGGAAAAGCCGAGCAACAGCTGATCGCCAGGTTCGATCAGCCCAAACTCGTAGATAGCCCGTTCGACGCACCCGGTCATTCTGGCGATTAAATCGCTCATCGTCACCTCGCAGAAACAGGAAGGTAAGCTGAATGCACTCAGATTCAACCATTATAATCGGGCACCGCAACCCGGACACCGATTCAATCTGCTCGGCAATCGGCTATGCCCACCTCAAGCGGGCGCTGGGGGAAAAGGTCGTAGCCTGCCGGGCAGGAAAAATTAACCCTGAGACCCAGTTCGTCCTAAACTTTTTCGGCGTAGCCCCGCCCACCCTGATAAACGATCTTTACCCACGGGTGCGCGACATTATGTTCCCGGCCAAGGTGCTGGTCAAACCGCACGACACCATCCGCGACCTGGCGGCAGCAATGAACGAACACGGGGCCAAATCGTTCGTGATTGCCAATGACGATGGTAGTGTGGCCGGTATGGTGTCGGTGGGAGATCTTGCCCGGCATTACCTCAACGAAATCCACAGCGAACTGACGATGATGGATGGCATCGATCTGGCCAATGTGGTCAGGGTTCTGCAGGGCGATGTGATCACCGGCGATGTTAACCGGGTTCAGCTCAGGGGACGGGTATGGATTGCCGCCGGCCGCAACGAGACAATTGCCGGTGCGCCAATTCCCGGCAACACCGTTATCGTCAGCGATCGGGTGGAATCGCAGAAGCTATGTCTGGACAGCGGCGCCCGGTGCCTGATTGTGACCCTAGGCGGCGAAATTGACCGGGAGGGCATCGCTGGGGCAGAAGAGCGACAGGCGGGGATCGTTAAAACTAGGTACGATACTTACGTTTGTGCCAAGCTGATCAGCCAGTGTGTGCCAGTCGGCAAAATCATGAACAGTCCGGTGGTGAGCTTCCGGCCGGATGAGCTGGTATCGGAAATCCGGCATATGATCGGCCGGACCAATTTCCGTATTTATCCGGTGGTGGACGGCGGTCGGCTGGTGGCGGTGGTCAGCAGCGACAAACTGATAGTCCGCGAACGCCAGCCGGTGATTTTAGTCGACCATAGCGAATTCAGCCAGTCGGTGGAGGGCATTGAGGAAGCAAGGATCGTCGAAATCATCGACCATCACCGTCTCGGCGGAATCGAAACCGGTGAACCCATTTTCATCCGTCATGATCCGGTAGGCTCGACGGCAACCATTGTCGCCAATCTGCACTGGCACCGCAACATAGATATACCCTACCATATTGCCGGCTTGCTGTTGGCGGCGGTACTATCTGACACTTTGGTGTTCCGTTCACCCACCTGTACTGCCGTGGACCGCGACACTGCCCGGCGGCTGGCCCAGCTTACCAATCTCGATATTGAGGATTTTGGCCGCAAGGTCCTGCGGGCTGGTGCCGACCTCAGCAATTTGTCGGCGCCGGAGATTGTCCACAAGGATCTTAAGGAATTCGCCATTGGCGAACTACGGGCGGCGGTGGCCCAAACCTTCATATTTGACATGGGCGAAGTGGTGGAGCGGATGCCGCGGATCCAGGAATACCTGCAAAACCTCGTGCAGCGAAAGGGCTACGACATTCTGATTATGCTTTTCACAGATATCATCGAGGAAGCCTCCTATATGACGGTGGCCGGTTCCAGTGCCTGGCTGGCTGAGAAAGCTTTCAACTGTCGGCAGGACGGGTACTTCTTCTATCTGCCTGGGGTTGTTTCGCGCAAAAAGCAGGTCATACCGCCGCTAAATGCTGCCGCCCGCAGCTGACCTGACTGAAAAGTCGCGGACAAAGCCGGGGATCTCGCTGGCAAAGTAGCGGCCGATTTTTTCCACCTCCTGCATTACCGTGGCGATTCCCTGCGGTGACAAAAACCAGTTGTCGGCAGTAAAATTGCCGGCGCAGGGGACGATGGCCATGTAAAGCTCGACCGGTGGCGGGAAAACCGTCTGATAGGTCATGAGTGCCCGCCGGGAATGGAAGGCCTTACAGACCAGGATCGCCCGCCTGACGGCGATGTCATGTCTGTTCAGGGTCTGGCGGCTGAAGATGGCATTCTCGAAGGTGTTGCGGGCCTGGTCCTCGCGGATGATACACTGCTCGGGGATGCCGTTTTTTATTCCGTGGTGGCGGAGAAAGGCCCACTCCGATGCAAAACCGGCGATCGGGCGGTGGCCGCCGCCTGACGGCAGGACCAGCGGGGCCAGACCGCCCCGCCAAAGTTCGGCAGCCCTGATCATAAGCTGGGGGCTAAAGCTGCCGGGGACCATGATTACGTCGGCTTCAGCCAGTTGCTCGCGGACGAAGACAAAATCGCTTATCACCTGCAGCGGATTGTTCATCGGCATTACCTCCTGACCCCGCCGGCAACAGCTACGGGAATTGTGACCGGACCGGCCGGCGATCGATGCGGCGGGGTTATCGACCTGCGGGCTGTGATCTGCCGGCCAGGCCTCCAGCGCCAGCTGGGCCAGGCGGGGACAGTCGGACCCGATATATGGCAAATACCCCGCTTATTACCAGCAAGGCGCCGACCAGCATTGCCGTGGAAATGATCTCGTCTAGCAACAGCCAGCCCAGCAGCATGGCCAGCACCGGGTTTATGTAGGCGTAGGATGTGGCGATGTTGACAGGTAATAACTTTACTGCCACCGTATAGGAAGTGAAGGCGATGATTGAGCCGAAAACCAGCAGGTAAGACCAGGCCAGCCAGGGACTGGCGGTGGTGGGCAGGGCCATCGGCTCGCCGGCCACCAGTGACATAAACAGGTAGACAATCCCGCCGGACAGGTGCTGAAAGGCGGAGACCACCAACACCGGGGAGCGGAATGGGCGGCGGTTTTGCAGTAGAGTCCCGCCCCCCCAGCAGGCTGAGGCCACCAGCACGGCCAGGACCGATGCCAGGTCCGAGGTGGCCGGAGCAGACAGCGAGGGAGACATAAGGACGAACAGGCCGGCAAATCCCACGCACAGGGAGGCGGATAGTTTCAGCCCCGGCCAGCGGCGGCTGACCATCGCGTCGATAATCGTGACCAGGATCGGAGTTGAGCCGATCAACAGCGAAGTATAGCTTGAGGTCAGCCGCTGTTCGGCCCACAGCACCAGTCCGTGGCCAAGCGCCCACATCAGGGTGCCGGTGGCCGCCAGGTACGGTAGTTCGGCCCGGGAGGGCAGAAGCTGGTGCCGGCGCACAGCGGCCAGGGCAAACAGCAGCAAGGCGGCGGTCAACATCCGCGTGCAACCCATGAAAAACGGCGGCCATCCGCCGGGAGTCACGGCTATCCTTATGGCAAGGTAGGTACTGCTCCAGACAATATACACCACCATCATGTGGAGAACGCCGGACAGCGGGTACCCAAACAGTTTTCTTTCCATACCCAAGATTAAACCACAAAAAGGCCGGCCGTGCAAAATGGCGCCGGACCGGGCCGTGCTGACGGCGTACGATCGCCGCCAGACAGCAAAACAGGGGGCAATCTGGAAAAAACAACCAATATATTCAGTTTAGACCGTGTATTTGACACAATCAGCCATTTGCGTTAGAATACACGCCGGGCTGTTGTGAGTAAATAAATGTATTATCTGTTTGAACGGCAAGCGGCCGGCTGCTGGCGGCCGACGTGAAAAATACTCATAAAGGAGTCTGCCGGGATACCGGCTGAAGCTGTGAACGGCGGTGGGCAATCCGGAACGGGCGGAAATCCCGGCCGGGAATGTTGCCGGTCAGGCCGGTGTATGCTGTTTCGATCGGGTGGTACTGCGGGAGGTGCAGGTTATTTTAACAGGGTATGTATTGGCAGTGGTGCTGGGACTGGTCGGGTTCCTGGCCGGTTTTTACATTCGCAAGAAGATCGCCGAGGAAAGGATAAGCTCAGCCGAAACAGAGGCACAGAGAATAGTCGCTGAAGCGGCCAGAAAGGCTGAAGCCCGTAAAAAGGAAGCGCTGGTTGAGGCCAAAGAGGAAATTCACAAGCTGCGTAGCGAGCTGGACAAGGAGACCCGCGAACGTCGGGGTGAGCTGCAGAAAGTCGAACGCCGTCTGATCCAGAAAGAGGAGAATCTCGACCGCAAACTCGAGGGGCTGGAAAAGAAAGAAAACGCTCTACAGCAGAGGGAGCAGACAATCGAGCAGCGGATGGAGGAAGTTGACCAGATCCGGCAGCGCGAACAGTCGGAGCTGGAGAGAATTTCCGGGCTGTCTGCCGAGGAGGCCAGGCGGGAGCTGCTACGCAAGGCTGAGCAGGAGATCGACTATGATATGGCCGTGCTGATCAAGGAACGGGAACAGCAGGCCAAAGACGAGTCGGACAAGCGGGCCCGGGAGATAATCTCCCTGGCTATTCAGCGCTGCGCAGCCGACCATGTGGCGGAAACCACCGTGTCGGTGGTGTCTTTGCCCAACGACGAGATGAAGGGCCGGATTATCGGCCGTGAGGGGCGCAATATCCGGACGATTGAAAGCCTGACCGGTGTGGAGCTGATAATCGACGACACGCCGGAGGCAGTTATACTGTCGGGATTTGATCCGGTGCGGCGGGAAAATGCCCGGGTTGCCCTGGAAAAACTGATTAGCGACGGTAGGATTCATCCGGCCAGGATTGAAGAGATGGTTGAGAAGGCCCGCAAAGAAATCGACCAGAAGATTCGTGAGGCCGGAGAGCAGGCCACCTTCGATGCCGGGGTCCACAACCTCCACCCTGAATTGGTTAAGCTGCTGGGCAGGCTGCGTTACCGGACCAGTTACGGACAAAATGTTCTCAGGCATTCGGTCGAGGTGGCCAGGCTGGCGGGAATGATGGCTGCCGAGCTGGGGGTGGATGTCAACCTGGCCAAGCGGGCAGGGTTGTTGCATGATGTAGGCAAGGCCATTGACCACGAACAGGAAGGGTCGCATGTCAGCATCGGCGTGGACGCGGCCCGCAAATACCGGGAAAGCCCGGAAGTCCTGAACGGTATGGCGGCCCACCATGGCGATGAGGAGCCACAGACGGTGGAAGCGGTACTGGTGGCAGCGGCCGACGCCATATCAGCCGCCCGTCCCGGAGCCCGGCGCGAGTCGCTGGAAATTTATCTCAAACGGTTGCAGCGTCTGGAGGAAATTGCCAACCAGTTTGACGGGGTGGAAAAGACTTACGCCATTCAGGCCGGCCGCGAGGTCCGGATAATGGTTAAGCCGGACCGGATTGACGACGTCATGTCGGCGAAGCTGGCCCGGGAGATTGCCAAAAAAATTGAGTCCGAGCTTGAATACCCGGGACAGATCAGGGTGACGGTGATCCGGGAAACCCGGGCTGTAGAGTACGCTAAATAGACGCTGCTGATGCAGAAATCCTTTGTTGACCTGTCAATGAAGGATTTTTTGCATTTATGGCAAAATCAGCTGTAGCCGTTGTTAGTGACCGGTAATCACATGCGATGGAGGGTGCTGTATGAGCTGTATTTTCTGCGATATTGCCGCTGGCAGGGTGGAAGGCAGGATTGTGTATGAGGATGAGATGTGTATTGCCTTTGCCGATATAAATCCGGTGGCCCCCGTCCATCTGTTGCTGATACCCCGTCAGCACATGGATAACATTCTACTGGCAGCCGAAAAATTTCCGGAAATACTGGCCCACATCGCCCAAACCGCGCCCCGGCTGGCAGAACAGTTTGATCTGGCCGACGACGGGTTCAGGATCGTGGTCAACACCCGTGACAACGGTGGGCAGACAGTGAATCACCTGCACTGGCATATAATCGGCGGTCGGTTCATGAAGTGGCCGCCCGGCTGATCTACTGGGACCTTCGCCCCATCCCTAATGAGTAAGCCGGCTCATGCAACCCGGTTGGCGGGATGTTATATTGTTGACAGCGGCCGCCGGGCGGTGCGATAAAAGGCCTTACGGGCCAGAGGAGAACGGGGGTAGGGGATGAGGAAGATCAATATCAGGCTGCTACTCACATTCACCTTGATCCTGAGTGTGGGAGCGGCGGTCCTGACCTATTCGCATCTAAAAAAAACTTTCCGGATACCGGACGATAACCTGCAGGAAGTTGTGGCTGCTCGGGCCGATATCCCGCCGCGGACGGTATTGACGGCCGAAATGCTGGTGGTCAAAAAGTATCCAACTGCATTCGTGGACGGGCAGTTTGTCACCGACGTCAGCCAGGCGGTCGGGGTTGAAACCCGCGAATATATCCGGGCCGGGCAGGTTATCAGCCGGCAACAGCTCCTGCTCAGAGACAGCTATGCTGGCTTTGCTGGGGTTATCCCGCCTGGCAAACGGGCGATGAGCGTGACGGTGGACGAGGCGGTCGGGCTGGGGACCTGGCTGTCGCCGGGTGATTTTGTCGACGTGGTGGCAGTTTTCGACCGGGCGGCGGCCGGTGTGGACGCCGCCCGCACCGTGCTTCGTGGGGTGGAGGTCCTGGCTGTCGATCAGAAGGCCGTGAGCAGTGTCCAGCCGGTTGACGAGGGGAGCGGCAAAAAGAGGGAAGGCGGCAATGTTGGCGGTCGTCCCCAGGTGAATGTAGTGATGGCCGTGTCTCCACAGGAAGAGGCGATATTGGCGCTGGCGGTCGAGCAGGGAAAAATCCGGCTGGCTTTGCGGCCTTACCGCAGTGAGCTTTTGGCCGGGATTGGAAGTTATGGGCTGGCTGAAGTGCGTGCACTGCTGAATTTGCCCCCTTTGTCCGGCAACAATGACGAGACGGGGCGGGGTGGGACTGTTCCGGTGACAGGTGGTCCGCCGTCCGGCACCGTTGCCCAGCCGGCAGCTGCCGGCAACAGCCAGCCAGATACCGGCTCCGGCCATGGCCCGGTCATCGAAGTCATACGCGGCAGCAAAGTGGAGTGGGTAAAGCCATGAACAGAAGGGTTGTAGGCAATTCGAAGACTGGTACAACCACGGTCATAATGGCCGCTTTGCTGGTGCTGCTTCTTGTCCCGGCCGGCTTGGCAACGGCCGCTTTACCCCCGGTGACTGACACAGCCGGAGACCAGCTGACCGTTAATCTTAGCCAGTCAGTGGTGGTGAGTTTTCCCGGGCTGAAGCGGGTGGCGGTGGCCGACCCCGAGGTAGCCGACGTGGTGGCGGTTGGTAGTGCCGAAGTGCTGGTGGTTGGCAAGCAGGTTGGTCAGACTACCATTTATCTGTGGGGAGATCAGGGACGGACCGGTTACCTGGTCAGTGTCGTAAATGGTCGATCTCTGAACCATGATGAAATTATCGCCCTGATCGGTTGCGACGGCGTATCAGTGAGCGGAACCGGTAAAACCCTGGTGCTGGACGGCACTGTACCAACCCAGGCTGACCGCGAGCGGGCCGAGAAAATCGCCAGCGTTTACGCCGAGAAAGTGATCAATCTCCTTGATGTCAGCAATCCGCTGCAGGTGAGAGTCGCCGCCCAGATTGTCGAGATCAAGCGCGAACGGCTGGCCGACCTTGGTCTCAAATGGGGGTCCGATCTCAGTAAACCGGGTATTTTCACCTTTGGCGAACAGGCGGTGAGCGGATCGATAATAACGGGCAAGCAGTCGGTATGGGGGCACACTGCCTTGCGTGGCCAGCTGGATCTGCTGATACAGACCGGGGCGGCCAGGCTCCTGTCGCAGCCCAACATTACCACCCTCAGCGGTAAAGAGGCCGACATAATGGTGGGCGGGGAGATACCGGTGCCGGTCAGTCAGCAGAACAACACTGTGACCATCGAATGGAAGAGCTATGGAATCAGCCTGAAAATCAAACCGGTGGTCGGCCGTGCCGGCAATATCGAAACCGACGTTAATGCCGAGGTCAGCGCCATCGACTGGAATTCCAACCATGTGGTGAAGCTTGGTCCGGACATGGAAGTTCCGGCCCTGACCAAGCGGCAGTCGTCAGCGGTGATCAACGTGGTGTCTGGCCAGACCATCGCCATCGGCGGTCTGCTGTCAAAGACCGACGCCCAGGCAGTGCAGAAAATCCCCCTGCTGGGTGACATTCCGGTTATCGGTGAACTGTTTACCAGCCGGTCGTTCGAACGGGGGGAAACCGAGCTGATCGTGCTGGTTACCCCGACTCTGGTCAACAGCGAACAGCTGCCCGAACAGCTGCCGCCGTCCATGGCCGGGCAGGAGGGCGGGCTTAGCGGTGATCAGTCTGGCCGTCAGCCGGCGGATGGACGGTAGGTGAGCGTCGTGGCCGAAAACAGGATAAAGGTAGCCATTGTTGATGATGCAGCCGATGTACGGGCCAATGTCCGGAAACTGCTGTCGTTTGCCCCGGACATTACCGTGGTTGGCGAGTTTGGTTCGGCCAGAGATCTGTTGCCCCGGGTGAAAAACCTCGCCCCCGACATAATACTCATGGACATAAACATGCCGGACATGGATGGCATCAGGGCAACCGAGGAGGTTTCCGCCCTGGCCCCTGAGTCGGCAGTGGTGATAATGAGCGTCCAGGGTGAGCAGGAATATATGCGACGGGCCATGGTGGCAGGGGCTAAAAACTACCTGGTAAAACCATTTGACGGCGACGAGCTGGTCGAGGCTGTCCGTACCGCCCACCGCACCCGGGACCGCGGGATAAGCCGGCAAAAATCGCCGCGACCGCCGGCTGGGCGGGTGTCAACCATTTTCTCCAGCAAGGGAGGGATCGGCAAGACTACCATCGCGGTCAACCTGGCGGTGGCATTGGCCCACAGCTGCGGTGAAAAGGTGGTGATCGTTGATGGCAATCTCCAGTTTGGCGATGTTGCACTGTTTCTCAATCTGAACCCCCAGCACACAATAGCCGATTGGGTGGTGGACGGGGCGGGCGATGATCCGTCCGAACTGGAGCGCTACATGACCCAATACAACGAAAGCCTGTACGTAATGGCCGCCCCGCTGCGCCCGGAACAGGCTGAAGTAATCACAGCCGCCCATATGGGCAGGCTGCTGCAAATGCTAAGGACAAAATTCGGCCAGGTGGTGGTTGACAGCGGCACCCAGTTTAACGAAGTGATGCTGACCATTCTTGACATATCGGACCGGATATTCGTTGTGACCGCCCTCGATATACCGACGATCAAAAATGTCCGGCTCTGCCTTGAGCTGATGACCTCGCTGGGGTATGGAGGGGACAAAGTGGAAATTATTCTCAACCGCAGCAATGCCGAAGGGGGTATGAGCATCGGCGAGGTAGAGGAAACCCTGCACCGCCGGTTTGACGCTACCATCCCCAGCGACGGCCGGGTCGTACTCAATGCCGTGAACCGCGGGGTGCCGTTTGTAATGGAGAATTATGAAACAGCAATAGCTCAGAGTATTTATGCACTGGCGTCAGTGGTGAGCGGCAAGCCACCGGTGAAAAAGCCGGAGGCTGGACAGGGAGTGGTCGCCCGGTTGCGCGGCCTGTTCGGTAACCGGCCATGATTTGGCTGACTGCTGCCCTTACCGGACTGTCGCTTTTTTTGTTCCTGTCACTGATTATCAGCCTGTGGACGGCCGACAGTCACCGGCGGCTGGCTTTTCGTCTGGCGGCTTATGGTGATGATATTCGTCCGCCGGCAGAACGGGCACGGTCAGAACGGCGGCTGCTCAACTGGTTGCGGGCTGGGGCCAGGATTTTTCGCAAATTCAGGATTGCCGCCTATTGGGGGAGCAAGCTGAAACAGGCGGCCATACCCCTCAAGGGGACGGAATTTGTTGCCGCCAGCACCGTTTGCGGTCTTGCCGCCGCGCTGCTGGCGGTGGTGGTCTGGCCGGCCGGCGGGGTGGTGGCCTCGTTGACCGGGGCGATTCTGGGTCTGGCCGGACCGATGGTGGTGGTAAACCGGCTGGTCGCCCGGCGGCTGGACAAAATAAGCGTCCAGCTTGGCGACGCCCTGGTGCTGATGGCCGGTGCGTTGCAGAGCGGCTACAGTTTTACCCAGGCGCTGGAACTGGCCGGCAGGGAGATGAGCGCTCCCATTTCCGAAGAGTTCAGTCAGCTGCTGCGGGAAATTAAACTGGGGGTACCGCTGGAGGCAGCGTTGGGTGGCATGTCGCAGCGGCTGAAGAACAGCGATCTCGACCTGGTAATTACAGCGGTTTTGATCCAGAGGCAAATCGGCGGCAATCTGGCCGAGGTGCTGAACAACATCGCCGAGTCGATCCGTGAACGGGTGAGGATGCGGGGAGAAATAAAAACCCTGACCGCCCAGGGGCGGATGTCAGGCTGGATAATCAGCCTGCTGCCGTTGGTGATGCTGGGGGTGATGTGCCTGCTGAACTATGGGTACGTGTCGATTTTGTTTACTTCGGCCTGGGGAAGGATTTTGCTGGTTATTGGTGCGGCCAGCCAAATTGTCGGCATAATGCTTATCAAAAAAATCGTCAACATCGGTGGCTGATAAGAATATGTACCTGCAACCGCTGGTTACCATGGCCGAGGAAATTCGTGACCGGATTTTCATCAGGGCTGAGCAGTTGCGCAGTTATGCTGAAGAACTGCAAAAAGATGTTGAAACGGCCAACCGCGAGCTGGCAGAAACCTCGGCCCGGCTCAATGTGTTGCTGGTAAGGAAGCGGCAGCTGGATGTGATGGTCAGACGGGCCGAGGCCGGGTCGTATAGCGATAAGTGCAGTAAATCGGCTGAACAGCTGCGCTGGGAGTTCAGCCTGGCGAATGATGAATGGGACAAGCTGGATCGTGCGGCTGAAGCCATCCGGGTGCGCCGGCAGGGGTCGGTTGAGGCCCTGACGGCAGTGCGTCAGGAAATTGCCGCAGTTGAGCAGCAGGGCAGTTTGGTGAATCTGGTGCTTAAGGTTCTGGCCGGACGGGGATGGTTGGTTGCCGAAGGCGACGAAGTCAACAAACAATACCTGCTGGAAAGGATCATAATGGTCCAGGAGGAGGAACGGCGGAGGGTAGCCCGCGACATTCACGACGGACCGGCCCAGGTTATGGCCGGTCTGGTGCTGCGGTCCGAGGTGTGTATGCGGATGCTTGATCAGGACCCGGCGAAATGTCGCAAGGAAATCAGGGAACTGGGTGACACCGTCCGGGAAGCAATCAAGGAAATCCGCCGGATAATCTATGACCTGCGGCCGATGAGTATTGACGACCTGGGCCTGGCCCCCACCATCCGCCGGTTTATGACTGCCATTGAGGAAAGGTCAGGGATTGCCACCAAGCTCGTGCTGTCCGGCGGTGAGCGGCGTTTGCCCGGTTATGTCGAAATCGGCCTGTTCAGGGTGGCACAGGAGGCGTTGGTCAATTGTGAAAAGCACGCCAGGGCTGCCAACATCGAGGTAACGCTGACATTTGGTCGCGACTCGGTCAAACTGGTGATCAGCGACGACGGTAGCGGCTTCGACCGCCATAATATAGACAGCGATAAGCAGTTCGGTCTGCTGGGAATGAATGAGC